>DASVWD010000189.1 GCA_036389795.1 Longimicrobium sp. | reverse complement strand
GGGGCGGCCGCACGCCGCGGGGAGCGCGGCCAGCACCCCCGCCAGGAGCGCCCGGGCCAGCCCGGGCCGCAGGTCCCCCCGCGGGGGGCGTGGGGGGAAGCGGGACGGCGTCACGGGCTGGTCTCCGGCTGAAGGTGGTAGCAGGGCGCGCACGCCTTCCCCGCGCAGAGGATGCAGGGCCGCTCGCCATCTTCACTCTGATCCAGCGATCCGTACAGGACCGGCTGCGGCCCGGCGCCCTCCCCGATCGACGCGGGGAGCAGCGCCGGCGCCGCGCCGCCGGTGCCGGCGGCCGCCAGGGCGGCCGCCGCGAACAGCCGGGTGTGGGTGGTCATGGGTCCTGCCTCGGCGGACGGGTTCGCGTTGGGCGACGCGGGACGCGCCGGGTGCGCCGTTCACACGCGTCGTGCGCCCCGAGCGGGCGTGGTTGCGCTCACTCGGCCGAGGTCAGCGTCCGGCACGGGTCGCACTCGGTGGCGTTGTCGCGGCAGATGCAGATCTGCTTGGGGACACCGTCGGGGTCGGTGTAGACGTTGCCGTACTGCGGGGCTGCGATGGCATCCGTGGCCCGCAGCGCCGCGGGGGCGGCCAGGTTCGCGCCGAAGCCGGCGCCCGCCGCCGCGATGGCGACCAGCAGGAAGAATGGGAGTCGCTTGGTCATGGGATGCTCCTTCCGGGGGAGGGTAGAGGGCGGACCCGGCGCGCCTCGCCGGGCCGCACGGGCAAGACCCAAGCCCGCGGTGGCGGGAGGCGCAACCCGTTGCAGCCCAACCAGCTACGATGCCGGTGGAAGGGGGGCGGCGGGGCGGGAGCGGGGGGTTTAGACACCCTCTAGGCGTCTAGACGCCCACCCGTGGAGGCAGGCGGAGGGGGACGCGGGGAGCACGGCGGAAGCCGGCGCCGGGACGGGTCCGGGTGCCGTGGGGCGGCAGGGGGCGGAGCCGGCCCGCCGGCCTACGCGGGGGCGGCCAGGCGGGGGGCGTGGCGCTGCAGCTTGATCCAGAGGGTGGCGCGCGACATCCCCAGGCGGCGCGCCGCGCGCGTGCGGTTGCCGCCTTCCGCGCGGAGCGCCTCCTCGATCATCCGGACCTCCTGGTCGGGGTCGTCGGGCGCCACGTACGCGGACGCGCTCCGCGGCGCCCCCCGCTCCGCGGCCGCGGCGACGCTCTCCGGGGCGTGGAAGCGCTCGGGGAGGTGGCGCACCTCCACGGGACCGCCGCGGGCGTACGCCAGCACCCGCCGGATGCAGTTGTCCAGCTCGCGCAGGTTGCCGGGCCAGGGGTAGGCGGAGAGAAGGGCGAGGGCCGCGGGGGTGATCTCCGGGCGCCCGGCGCCCGGGGGGGCGTTGCGGGCCAGGAAGTACTCGAGCAACGCGGGAACCTCGCCCCTGCGCTCGCGCAGCGCGGGGACGCGGTACTCCAGCACGGCGCAGCGGTAGTACAGGTCTTCGCGGAAGGCGCGCTGGCGCAGCATCTCGCCCAGGTCGCGGTTGGTGGCCGCGATCAGGCGGAAGTGCGCCCGCTGCGCGTGGGTGGCCCCGAGCCGGCGCACCGCGCCCTCCTCCAGCACCTGCAGCAGCTTGGGCTGCGCGGCGGCGGGAAGCTCGCCGATCTCGTCCAGGAACAGCGTCCCGCCCTCGGCCGCCTCCACCAGCCCCGGGCGCGATTCGCGGGCGTCGGTGAACGCGCCCCGCACGTGCCCGAACATCTCGCGCTCGAACAGGCTCTCGGGAATCGACGCGCAGTTGACGTGCACGAAGGGGCGCTCCGGGGAGGGCCCCAGCCGGTGGATCAGCCGCGCCAGGTACGTTTTTCCCGCCCCGGTCTCGCCGTGCAGGAGCACCGCATCGGGCGAGGCGGCGGCGAGCTGCGCGAAGGCGCGGGCTTCGGGTGGAAGGAGCTCGATCTCGCCAGATGTTTCACTGCGATGGCCCCAAAGGTCTCCATCTGGGACCTGCGGCGCTCGTGGCGGCACGGGACCTCCCGGACTTCGGGGGTTTTGCCGAAAGAGGGGAAGAGCATGTCCGGCACAAGGTAGTCGCGCCTGCGGGATCGCACAACCTCGCTGGTCCGGGAGACGTCTTGCGGGATTGGCGCCAGGAGCTAAACATGTCCACAAACGTGCAGACGGCGCATCCCGCTCCCGGCCCGGCGTAGAGGCGGTTGCGCACCCGCGCCTTCGCCGCTCTCTTTCCGCGGCTTCACGCGACCCACTCCGACGAAGCGCGCGTTGACCTCCTTCTCCCTCGCCAACCTGGCGGTCGTCCTCGCCTACGTCGGCGCCGTGGCGGCGCTGGGGAGCCTGCTGGGGCGGCGGCAGAAGGACGCCTCGGACTACTTCCTGGCCGACCACGCGGTGCCCTGGTGGGCGGCGTGCTTCTCCATCGTGGCCACCGAGACCAGCGCGCTCACCGTGATCTCCGTCCCGGCCACGGCGTACGGGGGCGGGCTGTGGATGCTGCAGCTCGCGGCCGGCTACCTGATCGGCCGCATCGCGATCTCCGTCTTCCTCCTCCCGCGCTACTTCCAGGGCGAGCTGGTCACGGCGTACGCGCTCCTGGAGCGGCGCTTCGGGTTGCCGGTGCGGCGGCTGGCGTCGCTCGTCTTCCTGGTGACGCGCACGCTGGCCGACGCGGTGCGCATCTACGCCACCGCCATCCCGCTGGCCGTCATCACGGGGCTCCCCACCTGGCAGTCGATCCTGGCCATCGGCGTCTTCACCCTGGTCTACAGCTACTACGGGGGCCTGCGCGCCGTGGTGTGGGTGGACGTGGCGCAGATGTTCATCTACATCGTGGGCGGCATCGCCGTGCTCTGGGTGCTGATCGACCGCGTCCCCGGCGGGTGGGCGGGGATCGTGGACAGGGCGGGCGCGGCGGGGAAGCTGGACGTCGTCCACCTCTCCGGCGGCTTCGCGGACCCGAAGTGGCTGCTGACGGGGCTGCTGGGCGGGGCCTTCCTCACCATGGCCTCGCACGGGGCCGACCACCTGATCGTGCAGCGGCTGCTCGCCTCGCCCAGCCTGAAAGACGCGCGGCGGGCGCTGGTGGGGTCGGGGGTGATCGTGCTGCTGCAGTTCGCGCTCTTCCTGGTGATCGGCGCGGCGCTGTGGGTGTTCTACCGCGGCGCGGCGTGGGACAGCCCCGACGCCGTCTTCCCCACCTTCGCCGTGCGCGAGCTGCCGCCGGGCGTCTCCGGCCTCGTGGTGGCGGCGATCCTGGCGGCGGCCATGTCGAGCTCGCTGAACGCGCTGGCGGCCGTGTCGGTGCACGACATCTACGCGCCGCTCACCGGCCGGACCGGCGAGGAGCACCTGCTGAAGGTGGGGAAGCGATTCACCCTGTTCTGGGGGGTGATCCTGATCCTGGTCTCCCTCGCCTTCCAGCTGGTGAGGCCGGGGACGCCGCTGGTGATCGTGGCGCTGCAGATCGCCAGCTTCACCTACGGGGGGCTGCTGGGCGGCTTCCTGCTGGGGCTGGTCTCGAAGCGCGCCGGGACGCGCGACGCCCTGGCGGGCATGGGGGTTGCCATCGCCGCCATGGCCTCGCTCTGGGCCGCGCAGCAGTTCGGGGCGATCCCGAAGCTCGTGGACACGCTCTGGTTCAGCCTGCTCGGCTCGGCGCTCACCGTGGGCGTCGGCACGGCGGGCGCCGCGCTGCGCGGATCGAGACCGGCCGCGGCGCCGGGGTGACTTTTCTTTCGCTCGTGAACGGATCGGACGGCCGACGTGGAACTGGTGGCGCTATTCAAGGTGGTGGTGCTGGGGCTGGTGGAGGGGATCACCGAGTTCATCCCCGTCTCGTCCACGGGCCACCTGATCCTCTTCTCGGACTGGCTCGACTTCGAGGGGCACAAGGAGTTCGCCTTCGTCATCTTCATCCAGCTGGGCGCCATCCTGGCCGTGGTGTGGATGTACCGGAAGAAATTCCTGGACGTGCTGAGGAACTGGCGCTCGCCCGAGTCGAAGCGGCTCGTGCTGAACCTGGTGATCGCGACGATCCCCTCGGTGGTGGTGGGGCTGCCGACGGAGAAGTGGGTCGAGACGCACATGTCGAAGCCGTTCCTGGTGGCGGCGGCGCTGGTGGCGGGGGGGATCGGCATTTTGCTGGTGGAGCGCTTCGTCCGGCACGACAAAGTGGGCGACGTGGACGCGATCCCGTGGAAGCTGGCGCTGGGGGTGGGGCTCTTCCAGGTGCTGGCGATCCTCTGGCCGGGGATCTCGCGCTCGGGGGCCACCATCATGGGCGGGCTGGCGCTGGGGCTCTCGCGCACGGCGGCCACGGAGTTCTCGTTCTTCCTGGCCATCCCGGCCATGTTCGGCGCCTCGCTGATCAAGGTGGGCGACATCGCCGACGTGATGACGCCGGCGGACATCCCCGTCTTCGGCGTGGGCTTCGCGGTGGCGTTCGTCTCGGCGCTGCTGGTGATCCACGCGCTGCTGCGCTACGTGTCGCGCAACAGCTTCCGCCCCTTCGCCTGGTACCGGATCGTCGTCGGGCTCGTCCTGATCGCCGTCTACTGGAAGGCGCGGGGGTTCTGACGCCGGATCGCCGGGGCTCGGCGGGGGAGGGGCGGTGAGCCCGCGGCGACGACGGCGAAAAGCCCGCCTGCGCGGGCTCGGGCGGCGTGGGGGCGGGTTTCCGCGCGAGCAGCGTAGGTCCGTTCACGCCGCGTCCGGACGTTCTCACGCGGCGCCGTGGAACCCGCGCGGTTGGACATCGTATCATGCGTCGCTCTCTCCACCCGCCGCGCCCGCCCGACCCTCGCGCTCCCATCGCACCGCGCGCCACCGTGCGACGCGTCCCCCCTCACCCGCGTACCCACATGAGCACACGCCTCGCCGCCGCCCTGCTCGTCGCGCTGGCCGCGCTCCCCGCGCGCGGCGCCGCCCAGACGGGCGCGTCCGCCGCCGGCCCGCTCGCGGCGCCCGCCCTCCCGCGCCAGGCCCCGGCCCTCGCCTGGGCGCCCGCGCTTCTCTCCGACGGGCAGGGAACCGTCGAAGGCGCCGGGGTCGTTCTCCTCGCCGAGACCTGGGGCGAAGACCCGGCGCTCCAGGGGGCGCTGCCGAAGAGCCACCTCTTCTACTCGGTGCCGCTGGCCGTGCTCGGGAGCGTCGGCGGGTCGCTGGTGGGCTACGGCGGCGGGCTGGTGCTGCTGGGGTGCCAGGACGAGTCGTCGTCGTGCGAGACGGGGCCCGACAACTCGGAGTGGGGGCTCTCCGGCCTGCTGATGGCGGTGGGCTCGGCCGCGGGGGCGCACTTCGGCGGGCTCAGGCGCGCCAGCAAGGGCGACTTCCTCTACACCCTGCTCGCGGCCTCCGCCGGCGCCCTGCCGATGGTGATCGGCAACCCCTCCGACAACGAGCCGCTGTTCCTGGGGAGCGTGGCGCTCTCGACCACGGCCGCCGCCCTCACCGACCACTTCGTCCGCAAGCCGCGGTAGGCGTCGGGACGTCGTTTCGATACCGGCTCTGAAAGGGTCTCACACAGAGAAGCGGAGGAACAGAGAACCGAAGTACCTCTGTTTCTCTGTTTCTCCGTGTGATCCCAATCTGTTCGGAACCAGAGCAATGCTCGGGGACGCGATATCAGTCTACCAGCGGCCGTGCCACTCCAGGCCGCCGGGGAGGTCGTCGACGGCGAACTCCAGGTGCACGACGCGGCGGTGGGCGGGGAGGATGGCGGGGGAGGAGGCGTGCAGGAGGAGCGGGCGCATCAGCAGGGCGCCGCCCGCGTCGAAGCAGGCGAAGACGGCGCCGCGCCCCTTCCGCCAGTGCCGCGCCTGCTCCGCGCTCAGGCGGCCGGCGCGGTGCGAGCCGGGGACCACCTGCACGGGGCCGTTCCCCGGGCCGCAGTCGTCCAGGTGCAGGCGCACGGTGAGCATCCGCTCCAGCACCTCGGCGGGCGGCTGCACGTGCGGCACGCCCGCCTTCTCGGACCACGGCCCGAAGCCCGCCACCTCGCGCCGCTCGCGCACGGCGATGGTGAGGTCCTGGTGGTAGGGCGCCTTCCAGTTCGCGTCGGGCGTCTTGTCGAAGAGGATCCCGCGCACCGCGAAGCACCCCGGCCCCAGCACCGGCTCCACCAGCGCGCGCACCGCCGCCGAGCGCGCCAGGGCCCGCACCTCGGGGACCGCCTCCAGCAGGCCGCGGATGGCGTAGACGCTCTCGCGCCGCCGCACGCCCCCGCCCTCGGCGCGCTCCAGCGCCGCCAGCAGCTCCCCGATCTCGCCCCGGGAGAGGACGTACGGGACCATGGCGTACCCGTCGGCTTCGAGGGTCTCCAGCCAGTCTTCCGTGGTGATCGTCGTCATGTGGTCCATTCGGCGAATGATTTTATTACGGAGGACACAGAGGCCACGGAGAACTGCTGGCTTGCTGGTGTCCTCTGTGTCCCACCGTGCCCTCTGTGAGAGCCCAATCTGTTCCGCGATGCGTTTCCCACAATCTACGGGCGCGCGCCGCCGCCGTCACGCGCCGCCGCCCGCCCCCCGGACCCGGACGCTTCGGTTGCCAAGCGGCGGCAGGCGGCCGATTTTGTCCGCACGACCGCCACCGCAACGACGCCGTCTCTCCGCCCGCGGCGCACCTTCGCCGCGCGGGGGACGGCTTACGACCATCGGAGCCCCCGACCATGGCCATCACCCGCGTTCCCCTGCGCGAGCAGGTCCATCACGCCATCATCGGCCGCATCCTGCGCGAGGAGCTGGCGCCGGGGAGCCGGCTCAGCGACTCGGTGCTGGCCGGCGAGCTGGGGGTGAGCCGCACCCCGATCCGCGAGGCGCTGCTGAGGCTGGAGCGCGAGGGGTTCCTGGAGGTGGACGTGGGGCGCGGCTTCTTCGTGAAGCCGCTCTCGGCGCGCGAGGTGCGCGAGGTGTACCCGATCCTGTGGACGCTGGAGATCCTGGCGCTGCGCACCTCGCCCCCGCCGCCGCGCGCCCGCCTGGCCGAGCTGGGCCGCATCAACGCCGAGATGGCCGGCGCCGCCGCCGACCCCGAGCGGAGGATCGACCTGGACGTGGAGTGGCACCGCGCGCTGCTGGAGGGGTGCGGCAACGAGCGCCTGCTGGAGATGATCGCCGGGCTCAAGGCGGTGATCCGGCGCTACGAGTACGCCTACATGCAGAACGCCGCGCACGTCCCCGTCTCCACCGGCCAGCACGAGCAGATCGCCCGCGCCGTGGAGGACGGCGACCTGGAGACGGCCGTCCCGCTGCTGGAGGAGAACTGGCGCTTCGGGATGGAGGATCTGCTCGGCTGGCTGGAGAACGGCGGGAGCGGGCGGGTGGCGGCGGCGCAGCGCGAGGCGACCGCCTGACACCAAATTTCCAGGGATCGTTCTGGATGGATTCTGATCCTCCACGAACGGCGAAAAGGCCTCACACGGAGTCAACGGAGTCAACAGAGAACCCCCGCAGTTCTCCGTTAACTCCGCTTCCTCCGTTTGAGACATTCAGTTATGGATCTGGATTGCGCTTGAGAAAGGCGCCCGGCATTCCAGGCGCGCGCCCTCAACAGGGTGAGCAGGCGGGCGAGCCAGGCGGGGCGGGGCTTGACCACCACGCGCGGGCGGTCCAGCGAGCGCGTCGCCAGCCGCACCCCTCCCGCGCGCAGCCGCTCGTCCAGGGCGCGGTCATCGCCGGGTTCCGAAGCACGAGAATCCATTACGGTTTCCTCTGCGCCTTCTCCCTCTCCACCCTGATCTCGCGCGTGGCGGAGGCGGTGGCGCCGGCGCGGGTGCGCACGGAGACCTCGATCACGTAGTCGCCGTCGGGGACGTCGGGGAGCGCGATGGCGAGCGAGCGGGGCAGCACGGCGCCGGCCTCGACCTCCTCGGACCAGCGCATCCGCACCGGCGTGGCCGCGCGCGCCAGCCCCAGCCGCTCGGCCGTGCGGCGCAGCCCCCCCACCCCGCGCCGCGAGAGCGCCACCGCGAGCGTGAGGGTGTCGGCGCGCGGGTCCAGCCCGTACACCTCCCAGAAGAGCCCCAGCCGCTCGCCGGGCGCGAAGCGCGTGGTGCCGCGCGCCAGCGGCGCGGCCTCGTCCAGCGAGGCGGGGCGCGCGGCGGAGTCGGCCAGCAGCAGCACGTCGGAGAGGGCGAGCCCCGGCGCCGCCGGCCGGCGCAGGTCCACGCCGTAGCGGGCGCGCGCGGCCCGGCGGCTGGTGCGCTCCAGCGCCTCCAGGCTCAGCATGGCCTCCTCCTGCGGCGCCCCCAGGCGCACCACGCCGCGCCGTCCGGAGACCCGCGTCCGCGCGATGCGCGGCTCGGCCGCCTCGTCGCGCTGCAGCACCAGCCCGGCCTCGAGCTCCGGGGCGGGCGGGAGGCTGTCGTGCTCCATCTCGAAGGCGGCCACCACCAGCACGCTGTCGCCGCGGCGGAAGACGGCCGCCTGGTGCGGGAGGCCGTCCAGCGAGCGGACCGCGCGCGGCAGGTAGGCCGTCCGGGTCCGGCGGGGGTCGTCGTCCAGCCAGTCGTCGACGCGGGCGCCGGCGGGCTGGCGCACCTGCTCCAGGCGCGGGAAGAACTCGCTGCCGTGCGGGGCGTGGTGGATGACCACCTGCGGCCGGCCGGCGGTCATGTGCGGGGTGCGGATCCGCTCCCACCCGACCGGCTCGCCGAAGCGCAGGTAGATCTCGCGCAGGTCGTCGCCCCAGGGGATGCCGTCGACCTCGCGCGCGCGGTCCTGGAAGCGGTCGACCATCAGCCGCGAGAAGTGCTCGGTCTTGCGGTCGTTGCCGGGGAGCGTCCAGAGCGGGTCGGCCAGCCACCACAGGCGCCGCACCGCGGCGGCGCGCGCGGCGGGGTCCATCCGGCGCAGGTCCCGCGCGTCGCCGTCGGGGAGCACGGGGCCGAAGTCGGTCCACTCGCGCCGCTCGGCCTCGGGCATCGCCTCCAGGGCCGCCGTGAAGGCGCTGTCGGCGCGGCCGTACTCGCCGGCCGCGTGCAGCGCGTACCCCTCCAGCGCCCGGCACCACCAGCGGGCGGCGCGGCACTCGCGCGCCGCCCGCGCGGCGTCGGACGCGCGCCCCGCCTGCACCAGGTAGCGCACGCGCTGGCCCGCCACCCACCCGTCGCCCGGGATGCGGGCGGCCGCCTCGTCCAGCCGCGCGACCAGCTCCGCGCGCCCGCTCCGCACCGCCTCCTTCTCGGGCGGCGGGGTCCAGTCGTCCTCCTCCTCGTCGTGCCAGACGCAGAAGCGCCCGATGATCTCGTCGCAGTGGCGGCCGCCGCCGCCCGAGTCGTCGGTCCACGGCAGGTTCCGGAAGCGCAGCGACTCGAAGCGCGCCTGCGCCTGGCGCGCGCCGCGCAGCGCCCGCGCCGAGTCGGCCCGCTGCTCGCGCACCGCGCTCACCGGCGACGCCCGCCCCTGCGCCGCGCCCTCCCCGGCGGCGAGCACCGTCCACGCGGCGGCGGCGAGGACTCGGGCCAGGGCGGGTCGCATCGGCAGGCTCCGGGGAAGGCGTGGAAGGACGCTCCGCCGCCAGCCGCCGCATCCCGCG
The DNA here is from genome assembly GCA_036389795.1 of Longimicrobium sp. Taxonomy (NCBI): domain Bacteria; kingdom Pseudomonadati; phylum Gemmatimonadota; class Longimicrobiia; order Longimicrobiales; family Longimicrobiaceae; genus Longimicrobium; species Longimicrobium sp. Next base: position 45,442 of record DASVWD010000189.1, on the reverse strand, counting down.
CGCCAGCGGCATCGGGCACCGCGGTGGAATATAGACGAACGACCCGGCTCCCGCCGGACAGGAGGCGCGCGGAGGCGGGTCCACGGGCCGCGTCTCGCGCGATCCGGCTCGTCTTCCCCGCTGCAGCGTCCCCGACCGGCCGTGTCAACGCCGCACACGATTACGAAGTGTACGAAGGGACTCTGAACAGACCCCTTGTGGAACGCGCGAATGCGGGCTAGTTCTTTCCAGTGTAAGACAAACCAATTTATACAGTTTAGACGGCCGCGGGCCGTCTGCCGGGTGAGGCCGCATGGCATCGCCTGAGCGCAGTGCGCCCATCGAGGCCATCCGCGAGGCGGCACGGCTCGCGGTGGAGGCCGTCTCGCTGCGGGCGGTGGCGCGCGAGGTGGGGTTGAGCGCCATGGGGCTCAGCCACTTCATCGGCGGCCGCAGCCCGTACCCCGCCACCCTGCGCAAGCTGAACGCCTGGTACGTGGGGTGGGCCGCCCGCCGCCCCGGCGTCACGGCCGACACCGCGCGCGCCTCGCTGGCCGTGCTGGTGAACGACCTCCCCGAGGCGCTGCGCGACCAGACGGCGGCCAAGCTGCTGGGCACCCTCTCCGAGGCGTACCGCGAGAGCGGCGTCCCCCCGCCCGCGTGGGTGGGCGACCTCGACCCGGCCGGGTAGCCGGCGCGCCGGACGGCGCCCGCGGATTGCGCACGTCGGAGCGGCTCCACCTGTCACATCCGCGCGAGGGCGGGCATTCTCCTTCCTGTTCGTGAGCGGTTCGATCGACCACCACGTGACAGGAGGACTGCCATGCCGCGTACCTTCGTCCGCCAGCTCCTCGCCGTCGGCGCGGCCCTGGCCGTGCTGGCCTGGGCGCGCGCGGTGCACGCCGGCCCGCCGACGCGCGCGGCCTCCGAGGCGGCGCGCGTCCAGGCGCACCTGGACGGCGCGCTGGCCCGGCTGCGCGCGCGCGACGTCTCCGCCCTCACCCCCGCGCAGCGGGCTGCGCGGGCGCGCGCGGTCGAGCGGCTGCAGCGGTACCGCGACGCGGGGCGCTTCCCGCACAACCACGACTTCCCCGGCCGGCGCGTCCCCTACTTCGTCGACCGGCACGGGACGCCCTGCGCCATGGCGTACCTGATCGCCGCGTCGGGGCGCGGGGACCTGGTCCGCCGCGTGGCCGCCACCCGCAACAACGCCCGCGTCCGCGAGCTGGCCGGCGATGCGGAGCTCGTGGCCTGGCTGGAGGAGAACGGGCTCACCCTGGAGGAGGCGGCGCGCGTGCAGCCCGAGTACGCCTGCGGCTTCGCCACTCCCTGCCCGGAGCCGGAGGAGGAAAACCACGACTACGAGATCGCCACGGCGGCCTCGGGCGTGGTGAACGGCGCCATGATCGCGCTCAACCTCCCGGGCTCGCGGGGCGTGGGGCGGGGCGCGCTGGCCGTGGCGACGGGGCTGGCCAGCGTGGGGCTGGGGATGGCCGGGGCGCACGGCGACGCCGGCATCCCCTACGTGGCGTTCAACTTCGGGATCGGCTCCGTGGCCGCCGCGCTCGGGCTGCAGACGCTGACGGGCAGGAACGGCGCGGACACGGCCCTCCGCCGCGAGATCCGCCTGGCGCCCGGCCGCGACCTGACGCTCAGCGCCACTCCCCTGGCCTCCACCCGCGGTGCGGGGGTGAACCTGAACCTGCGCTTCTGACGGCGGGTCCGGATGAGCTGCGGGTGATCGGAAGGTGGCGACAGGCATCTGCTCGGCTCGCCATCCACCAGAACCGTCGAGCAGATCCCTCGGGCCGCTACCGCTCCCCTCGGGATGACATCTGAACAGTCGAAGTTGCGGGTCGACATGAAGACGACGGCGGGGCGCCCGGATCGTGCCGGGCGCCCCGCTCGTCGTACGGCCGCGTGCGTCAGGGTGCGCCGTTGTCGTCGATGCGCGCGCCGTCTTCACTGTCATCGTCCGGTGTGAGGGTGGGGACGGCGCTCAGCCGTTGCCGTCGATCTTGGCGCCCGCCGGCGCGCACTTGCGTGGAGAGTCTCATCGTCCGCTCCAGGGAAGGGTTTCCGTGACGGTCCTGCGGGTCCCAGTGTAAGCGGATGCGAGGGCCCGCGCCGGGGCCGGGGGACGAGCCCCGCCGGGAAGGGCCGGGGCGAGCGGGGCGGGGACGGGTGAATTCTTCGGGGGGAGAGGAGGCCCGGCCGGACGGCATCGGTTCCACGCGAGAAGTCCGGCCGGGCCCATGCCGCGCGAAAGCTTCCGCTCGCGCGTTCGGCTGCGATGTGTGGTCCTGGCGGGGCCAGGTCGAGCACCGGACGAGGCCGCCGCCCACGTGCCGCGGCGCCATCCGCGAACGCCGCCTCGACGGGACGGGCACTCGTCCTTTCCACGCTCCTGCCGCCCCGCGCGGGGCGGCGCCAGGGACGGCCGTGCGGCCTCCCATACAATGCCGGTCAGCGTTGTCGAGCCCCGTTCGCCCGGAGCCCGCTGGCGGGGTTGAGCCCGCCGCACTTTCGAGCGGGAGTCAGGCCGGCCGGCTCCGGCGCCGCTTCCGCGCATCCTGCCGCGAACGAATCAGCCGCCATCCACACCCTCCTCTTCACAGGACCTGCCGCCGTGGCCGGGGTGGGCGCCGCGACGCCCGCCCCCGGCTGGATCTGTCACCCGCCGTTCGGGTCGATGACGACACCCTCGCCGGCGCGGACGTGAGCAGTGGTCCGCATGATGTGACTCCGCGTTCGATCAGGCGTGGCCGTCCGGGTCGACGGTGGAGCCGGCCCCGGCGCGCACGCTCGTGGTGGTGTTCATCCGTCCCTCCTGGGCTGATGGTCAGGCGCGCCCGTCGGGGTCCATGATCGACCCCTCTCCGGCACGCACGCCGCTGTCGGTCTTCATCCGTCTAACTTCCTCTTCTGATTACGGTTATCCGCTCCCCGAGCCGGAGTTGGAGCTCCCCGAGCCGGAGTTGCCGTTGGGGCAGAGGCCGGAGCCTTCGCCCGCGCGGACCGTGGTGGTGATTCGCATGTCTTCGTCCTCGCCTGTCGTGGTGTGCGGCGGGTCGTCACCCGCCTTTCCCGGAGCTGCCGCCGGACCCTCCGCTGCCGCTGGGGCAGATGGCGGGACCTTCTCCGGCGCGGATGGTGGTGGTGACTCGCATCGATTTCCTCTCGATCTGGAACGGTGAAGCGCCGGCTCAGCCGCCGCCGGGCCCCGAGCTGGAGCCCGAGCCGCTGCCGGGGCCGGGGTTGCCGTTGGGGCAGATGCCGGAGCCCTCGCCGGCGCGAACACTGGTCGTGGTGGTCATCGCGCACCTCGCGTGAGGGTGGCGCCCCGCGCCGCGTGCGCGGGACGGATGCAGGATAGCGCAGGTCGGCGAGCAGCAGGACGCGTGCGGTGCGAGGCGCGGTTCGCCGGGCCGAGGCGCGCCCGGCGGGGACCGGACGACGGGGCGCGGACCGGCCGCGGGGCCGGGCCGCGCCCCGCGCCCGCCGCCCCTCCCGGCGTTCAGCCGTTGGGATCGATGTGGGAGCCGTCTCCCGCGCGGATGCTCGTCGCGGTCTTCATCTATGCCTCCTCGGGTGGATTCACCCGCTGATGGGGTTGCCGTGCGGGTCGAGGCCGCTGCCTTCGCCCGCGCGGATGCTGGTGCCGGTCTTCATCCGTGGTTCCTCGAAGCTCTCACCCGCCGATCGGGGTGCCGTGCGGGTCGAACCCGTTCCCCTCGCCGGCGCGGATGCTCGTCGTGGTCTTCATCTATGCCTTCCCGGGTGGATTCACCCGCCGATGGGGTTGCCGTGCGGATCGAGCCCGTTGCCCTCGCCCGCGCGGATGCTGGTGGCCGTCTTCATCTTCACGTCCGGTGCAAAGGTGTCATGCATCGCCGTTGGGGTCCCAGCCGCCGCGTCCCCCCGCGCGCACGTGCGTCGTCGTCGTCATCGTCCGTCTCCCGGGTTCGGCCGCCGCGGCACCATGCCGGGCGGCGCCTCGCGTGGTCACCGACCGCCGTGGGGATCGAGGCCGTTCCCATCGCCGGCCAGAACGCCGCTGCTGGTCTTCATCGCCGCTCCTTTCGATCTGCGTCCGGGGGCTCACCCGCTTCCGCTTCCGCCGCCCGGTCCGGAGTTGGAGCCGGAGCCGCGGTTGCCGAGGGGACACAGGGCGGGTCCCTCCCCGGAGCGCACATGCGTGGTCGTCTTCATCGTCCCTCTCCCTCGTCGCTGCTGGTGTGGTCACCGGCCGCCGTGGGGATCGAAGCCGTTCCCGTCCCCGGCCGGTACGCCGCTGCGGATCTTCATCGTCCTCTCCTCCGGGGTGGCGCCGCCCCGGCGGGGTGCCGGGGCTCATGAGTAGAACGAGCGAGGCGGGGCGGATTCGTCAGCGGCGGTACGAGTTCCCCTGGCGCGTGCCGGGGCGGTGCTGGAGAGGGACGAGATGTGATCCTGAATCGCTGAGATTCGGTCTGGAGTCAGATCTGAGCCGAATGTCTCACGCAGAGCAGCAGAGTCAGCAGAGTCGACTGAAGAGGTTTCTCTGCTGACTCTGCGTGAGGCCCTGCCGTTTTCCGGATTAGGGATCAGCCAACCTTCCTCGCCTCCACAGGTCCCCCTCGAATCGTTCCTCTTGACTTCCGACAGGAACGGACGCACTCTCCTGTTGTGTTTCGACAGGAAAGCCCCCGCAGCCGGAGCCGCACATGACCCAGCCGCCGCCGTCGGATGTGCTCCGCGGCACCCTGGACCTGCTGATCCTGAAGACGCTGGCGCTGCAGGCGATGCATGGGTGGGGGATCAGCCAGCGCATCCAGCAGCTCTCGCAGGGGGTGCTGGACGTGAACCAGGGCTCGCTCTACCCCGCGCTGCAGCGGCTGGAGCACCGCGGGTGGATCGAGAGCGAGTGGCGCGCGAGCGAGAACAACCGCCGGGCCCGCTACTACGCGCTCACCCCGGCCGGCCGCCGGGCGCTGGGCGAGGAGACGGAGAGCTGGCGCCGCTACGTGGGCGCGGTGGAGTCGATCCTCGGGACGGCGTAGGTCGAAACGTCGGTTCGAAGTGCTGAGTGCCAGGACACACACGAAAGACCCGGAGACCACCCATGGGACGCCTGCGCGGGCTGGCGGCGAGGCTCCGCTCGCTGCTCCGGCGGGAGGAGCGCGACGCGGAGATGGACGAGGAGCTGCGCTTCCACCTGGAGATGGAGACCCAGAAGAACCTGAGCGCCGGGATGGCGCCCGACGAGGCGGCGCGGCGGGCGCGCCTCGACTTCGGGGGCGTGGAGGGGACCCGCGAGGCGCTGCGCGACGGGCGCCGCGTGGGGTGGCTGGAAGACGCCTGGGCCGACGCGCGCTACGCGGTGCGCGCGCTGCGCCGCTCCCCCGGCTTCGCGGTGGTGGCCGTGGCCACGCTGGCGCTGGGGATCGGCGCCACCTCGGCCATGTTCGCCGCGGTGGACATCGCCCTGCTGCGGCCGCTCCCCTACCCGCGCGCCGACCGGCTGGTGCGCATCTACCAGGGGAGCGGGCCCCAGAGCCTCTGGGGGATCTCGATGGCGGAGTACCTGGCCGTCGTGGAGCAGCAGCGCAGCTTCGTGTCGGTGGCGGCGCTGACCGTCCCGGGCGAGGCGGCGCTCACGGGCGGCGGCGAGCCGGAGTGGGTGCAGGCGAGCCGGGTGACGGCGGGGCTCCTCCGGACGCTGGGGGTGAGCGTCGCCGAGGGGCGGGACTTCGGCGCGGGGGAGGACCGCCCCGGCGCGCCGCCCGTGGCCGTGGTCACCCACGCGTTCGCGGAGCACCGCTTCGGCCGCGGCGCCGGCGCCGTCGGGCGCGAGATCGTGCTGGACGGGACCAGCCACACCGTGGTGGGCGTCCTGCCCCCCGGGGTCCGCGACCTGGCGGGGTTCCGCGCCGACGTGTGGCCGGTCCTGACGGTCGAGCCGCCGCCGCGCCGCGGACCCTTCCTCCTGCGCGGGTTCGCGAGGCTCAGGGACGGGGTGGCGCCCGAGGCGGCGGCGCGCGACCTGGCGGGGATCAGCGAGCGCATCTTCCCCCTGTGGGCCTCGAGCTACCAGGACCGCTCCTCCCGCCTGACGCCGGTGCCCCTGCGCGAGACGATCGTGGGCCGGGCGCGGCGCCCGCTCGCGGTGTTCTCGGGGGCCGTGGTCCTGGTGCTCCTGATCGGCGTGGCCAACGTGGCCAACCTGGTGCTGGTGCGGGCGTCGGGGCGCCGCAGGGAGATCGCGCTGCGCTCGGCGCTGGGGGCGGGGCGGGGCCGGCTGGCGCGGCTGCTGGCGGTGGAGAGCCTGGTGCTGGCGGCGCTGGGCGGGGCGGCGGGCCTCCTGGTGGCGTACGGCGGCGTGCGGGCGCTGGCGCGGCTGATGCCGGGGCTGCCGCGGATCGCGGAGGCGCGGCTGGACCTGCGCACGGTGGCGTTCGCCGCCCTGGCGGCGCTGGGGAGCGCGGTGCTGGTGGGGGCGTATCCGCTGGTCTTCACCCTCTCGCGCGACCTGGCGTCGAGCTTCCGCGGCGCCGGGCGCCACGCGTCGGCGGAGCGGAAGACGCGCTGGTTCCAGGGCGGGCTGGTGGTGGCGGAGTTCGCGCTGGCGCTGCCGCTGCTGATGGGCGCGGGGCTCCTGCTGCACAGCTTCGTGCGGCTGCAGCGCGTGGACCCCGGCTTCGACCCGGAGCGGCTGCTCGCCGTGCGCGTCTCGCTCCCCGATACGCGCTACCCCGACTCGCTGGCGGTGCAGCGCTTCTGGGACGAGGCGCTCCGGCGCGTGCGCGGCGTCCCCGGCGTGGCGGAGGCCGGGCTGACGCTCTCGCTCCCGCCCGACGACCCCGGCGACGAGAACAACTTCGAGCTGCTGGACCGCCCGCGCGACGACGGCAGCCAGCCCGTGGCGCCCTACTCTCCGGCCACGCCGGAGCTGTTCCGCGCGCTGGGCGTGCCGCTCCTGGAGGGCCGCCTGTTCGACGCCCGCGACGACGGCGACGCGCCGCCGGTGGTGGTGGTGAGCCGCGCCTGGGCCCGGCGCTACTACCCGGGCGAGCGGGCGGTGGGACGGCGGCTGCGCTCGGGCGGCTGCAGCGAGTGCCCGCCCCGGACGGTGGTCGGGGTGGTGGGCGACGTGAAGTACTACGGGCTGCAGGGGGGCGGCGAGGCGATGTACCTCCCCTTCCTGCAGGACACCCGTACGGCGATGAACCTGGTGGTGCGGACGGCGCGCGACCCCGGAGAGGTGGCGGCGGGGGTGCGGGCGCGCATCCGCTCGCTGGACCCCGACCTGCCGCTGGAGGGGATGGCGACGATGGAGGAGCGCCTCTACGACTCGATGACCGGGCCGCGCCGGTGGACGCGGCTCCTGGGCGCCTTCGCCGCGGCCGCCGTGCTGCTGGCCGCCATCGGCATCTTCGGGGTGATGTCGTACACGGTGGCGCAGCAGCGGCAGGAGATCGGGGTGCGGATGGCGCTGGGCGCCACGCCGGCCGCCGTGGTGGGGCTGGTGGTGGGGCGGGGGATGCGCCGCGCGCTGCTGGGGGTGGCGCTCGGGGTGGCCGTGGCGGTGCCGGCCGCGCGGGTGCTGAAGGGCGTGCTCTTCGAGGTGGGCGCCGCGGACCCGCCCACGGTGGCGGCGGTGACGGCGCTCCTGTTCTCCGTGGCCCTGCTCGCGTGCTGGCTCCCCGCCCGCCGCGCGGCCCGCGTGAACCCGGTGGAGGCGATCACCGTCGAGTAGGCCGCAGGCCGGGTCCGGAGTCCCGCGGGAAGTCCAACCCTACCGACTCACCTCACCGGAGGATCGATGAGGATCATGATCTCGCGCGCACGATTCTACGCGGCCGCGGCCGCGCTCCTCGCGGCCTGCGCGGCGCCGGCCGCGGAGCTGCGGGCGCAGGCCGGCGACCCGGCGTCCGACCTGGTCGGCCTGTGGAAGGCGAAGCGGCGCTTCGGTCCCGATGCCCGGGGCCCGCTGATCGTGGAGCGCACCGGCGCGGGCTACACCGCCGACATGATGGGGTTCACCGTTCCCGTGCGCGTGAACGACGGCGAGCTGTCGTTCGAGCTGCCGAACCGGGAGGGAGCCTTCCGCGGCAGGCCGCGGGCCGGAGGTGCGATCCGCGGCTTCTGGTTCCCGGGCGCGATCGGAGGGGGGTCGCTGGGCGCCGCCACGCCCGTGACGTTGCTGCCGAAAGGACGGAACCGGTGGTCCGGGCAGGTGGTGCCGCTGGACGACGAGCAGACCTTCTACCTCCTGGTGAGCAGGCGGCCGGACGGCTCGCTGGCCGCGCTGCTGCGCAACATCGAGCGCGACTACGGCGCGCTGCTCGGCGTCAGGGGCCTGGTCCGTACCGGAAACGCGATCGAGCTCGTCGGGAGACGCGGCGCGCAGACCCGTGACACCGTGCTGGTCGCCGGGTCGTTCGACTCCGCGCGGCAGGTGATCACGCTCGACTTCCCCTACCGCGGCGGGAGCTACGACTTCCGCCGCGACGACGACGACCAGAGCGCCTTCTATCCGCGCGGCAGGCGCCCGGCCCGCTACGTCTACCGCGTGCCGCCCGCCCTGGACGACGGCTGGGCGACCGCGAGCGTGGACGAAGTCGGGATCGACCGCGCGGCCGTCGAGCGCCTGGTCCAGCAGCTCGCCGACATGTCGATGGATTCGATCAACGCGCCGCAGGTCCACAGCCTGCTGATCGCGCGCGGCGGCAGGCTGGTGCTCGAGGAGTACTTCCACGGCGAGCACCGCGGCAAGCTGCACAACGAGCGCTCGGGCTCGAAGAGCGTGACCGCCACCATCGTCGGCGCGGCGATGCTCGCGGGCGCGCCGCTCCGGCTGTCCACGCCCGTCTACCAGGCCATGAACGGCGGTGCGTTCCCGCCCGGCCTGGAGCCGCGCAAGCGCGCGATGACGCTCGAGCACCTGCTGACGATGTCGTCCGGCTACTTCTGCGACGACAACGACGAGGCCGCTCCGGGCAGGGAAGACGGCATGTGGCAGCAGACGGAGGAGCCCGACTTCTACGCGTTCACGCTGAAGCTGCCGATGGCCACGGCGCCCGGCGAGAAGGCCGTTTACTGCAGCATCAATCCCAACCTGGCGCTGGGCGTCGCGGGCCGCGCGGCGGGGGAGTCGCCGTTCTACCTGTTCGACCGCCTGGTCGCGGCCCCGCTGGACATCGGCCATTACGCCTGGACGCTGGACCGCGCCCGCAACCCCTACGGCGGCGGCGGCATGGCCTTCTTCACGCGCGATTTCATGAAGTTCGGACAGCTCATGCTCGACGGCGGCACCTGGCGCGGCCGCAGGATTCTCGGCCGCGAGTTCGTCGCCCGCGCGACTTCGCCCCTGTACCGGATCGGCGAGCGCGGGTACGGGCTCGCCTGGTGGCGTGAAGAGAAGCCTTATCGGAACGGCACGGTGCAGGGGTTCGCCGCGCTCGGCGCCGGCGGCCAGATCGTCATGGTGTTCCCGGAGCTCGAGCTGGTGGTCGCGACCAACGGCGGAAGCTACTCCAGCCGCGGCTGGCGCTACCTCGGGGGCGAGCTCATTCCCAACATCCTGCCGGCCGTGCGGGCATCGCGTTGAGGGCGGCGCGTCCGGCACACCGGGAGCCACGCAGGCGGACTTCGGTCGCCGCGGCTCCACCCGCCGCAACGCCCGCCCCGTGCGCAGCCGCGGCGACGCCGTCACCGCGGAAGCCGAGCACGGCTTCCCGGCCCGGCCGCCCGGTTCGACCCCTCACCTCGCGGAGGACCGATGACGGCAGGCCCGCTCGCCCCGCTTCTCCTGGCGCCCGTGCTCGTGCTGGGCGCCGTCCGCCCCGCGCCCGCGCAGGCTCCGGCCGATCCGGACTCCCTGGTCGGGCTGTGGGCGAGCGAGACGCACTTCGGCCCCGCGCTCCGCGGCGAGCTCACCCTCCGCCGGCAGGGCGGCCGCTGGCACGCCTCCCTCGCCGGGGCCGAGCACGACTTCCCGGCCCGGCCCGGTGAGATCCGCTTCTCCCTGCCGGGCGGCCGCGGCGGCTTCCGCGGCAGGCTCGCGGAGGATGGGCGCACCATCTCCGGCTTCTGGCTGCAGCCGTCGGGCGAGACCGAGGAGCGGCGGAACCCGGGCGGCTCGGGACAGCCGTTCGCGACCCCGCTGGTGCTGAACCGCGCCGGCCCGGACGCCTGGCGCGGCATGGTGGTGCCGCTCGACGACCGCTTCACCCTCTACCTGAAGGTCTTCCGGCAGGGGGAGGGGCTGGTGGGCGCCTTCCGCAACCCGGAGCTCAACTCGAACGGCGGCGCCTCGCAGTTCCAGGTGACGCAGGGCCGCGACTCCGTCCGCTTCGTCGTACGCTACGAGGGCGGCGAGATCAGCCACGCGGCGGCCTTCCTCCGCTCGCCGGACCGGCTGCGCATCGCCTGGCCCGACCTCGGCCGCACCCTCGAGCTCACGCGGCGCACGCCCGCCGAGGCCGCCGCGTTCTTCCCGCGACCGCCGGAGGAACCTCCCTACGTCTACCGCCGTCCGCCGGCCACGGAGGACGGCTGGGAGACGGCGCCGGCCGGCGAGGTGGGCCTCGACGAGGCGGCGCTCGCCCGGCTGGTGCAGCGGATCGCCGCTTCCGACCCCGCCGCCCGCCCCCCGGTGCTGATCCACTCGCTCCTGGTGGCCCGCCGCGGCAGGCTGGTGCTGGAGGAGTACTTCTTCGGCCACGGCCGCGAGACGCCGCACGACGTGAGGTCCGCCGGGAAGACCTTCGCCTCGGTCCTGCTCGGGGCCGCGACGATGCGCGGCGCCCGCATCTCGCCCGAGACGCGCGTCTACGACCTCTTCCGCCCGCGGGGCCCCTTCGCGAACCCGGACCCGCGCAAGGACCGGATCACCCTCGCCCACCTGCTGACGCACACGGCGGGGCTCGCCTGCGACGACAACGATCCCGACTCGCCGGGGAACGAAGGGACGCTGTGGAGCCAGGAGGGGCAGCCGGACTGGTGGAGGTACACGCTGGACCTGCCGCTGGCGCACGACCCCGGGTGGCGCTACGCGTACTGCTCGGCCAACATCAACCTGGCGGGCGGGGCGCTCGCCGTGGCGACCGGCACCTGGCTTCCCGAGCTGTTCGACCGGGAGGTGGCGCGGCCGCTCCAGTTCGGCCGCTACCACTGGAACCTGGCGCCGAACGGCGAGGGCTACCTCGGCGGCGGCGCCTTCCTGCGGCCGCGCGACCTGCTCAAGGTGGGACAGGCGTATCTCGACGGCGGCGTCTGGCGCGGGCGGCGGATCGTGGACGCCGCGTGGATCCGGCGCTCGACCACGCCACGGGTGGAGATCAACGAAGAGACCACCGGGCTCAGCGCCGAGAGCTTCGGCAACTTCTACGGGCACGGCCAGGACGCGCTCGCCTGGCACGCCAACCCGCTTTCGTATCGCGGCCGCCGCTACTTCGCCTACGCGGCGACCGGCAACGGCGGCCAGATCCTTCTCGTGGTCCCCGAGCTCGACCTCGCCGTGGTGTTCACCGGCGGCAACTACCGGCAGGGCGGAGTGTGGGGCCGCTGGGGGCCGGACATCGTGGGCGGGGAGATCATCCCGGCCATCCGGGACTGAGCCTGTGGTGGGGTCGGCCCTCGAAAGAGCGTGGGCCGGCGCGTGTTCTCGCGCCGGCCCGCGGCGTTCAGCCGTTGTCGTCCATGCGGGGGCCTGCGCCCGCGCGGAGCTGGGTGCTGGTCTTCATCGTGGTCGACGAGCTGGGTGGATGGATGGCCGGCGGCGTGGAGTGCGCGGCCAGCGGGGTCGGCTCAGCCGTTGTCGTCGATGCGTGGGCCCATGCCGGCCCGGAGCTGCGTGCTGGTCTTCATCATCGCCTGACGAGAGGGTGGCGGGTGCCGGCGGCGCGGAGGTGCGCCGCCGGCGGGTCGGGATCAGCCGTTGGGGTCGATGCCGCAGCCGACGCCGGCCGCGACTGTGGTCTGGACGCGCATCGGTCGCTCCTTTCCGGAGGCTGGTCCGGTCCCGCGGCGGCCGGGCACGGGCCGCCGGTGAAGCCGGACGCGGGTCGAGGGTGCGGGAGAGCACCGCCTGGATGATCGCGTCCTCCTGATATGCCGGGTCAGCCGTGCGGGTCGATGCCGGTTCCCTCACCGGCCCGGATGCCGCTGTCGACGTCCATGATTTCCTCCGTTCGAGCTGAGCTCGATCGGTCAGCCACGGTGGCGCGAAGCCGCGCTAGTGGCTGCCGTGCGGGTCGAGACCGGCGCCTTCGCCGGCCTTCAGCGCGCTGCGGATCTGCATCGTGCCCTCCCTTCCGGTGGTCCGCGCCGGCTCAGCCGTGCGGGTCGAGGCCGGCTCCGTCGCCGGCGCTGATGGTGCTCAGGATCTTCATCTCAGCCTCCTTCGAATCGGCTCAGCCGTGCGGGTCGATGCCGGTGCCGTCGCCGGCCCTGGTGGCGGTCTGCAGTCTCACGCTCCACCTCCGTTCGGACTGTGATTCCGCCGCCCATCGGAACGACGGGCGGCACAGTATGGATAGACGCGGGGCGGGCATGCCGGGCAGGACCGCGGTACGGGCGCAAACAGGGAGGAGACAAGCGGTAACGGCGGGGGGACGACCGGAGAGGTAGCCGGGGAAGGATGTGCGTGGGCAAAAAAGGCCACGGCGCCCGGTCGGGCACCGCGGCCTACGGCGTGGATCAGCCGTTCTCGTCCCAAATGGCCTTTGCGGCCGCGCGTACCTGGGTAGTCACGTTCATGGATGGCTCCATGTGGTTGAAGTGGGTTGCCGGTCCGGTCCGCTGCCGGCGGGGCGCCCGGCCCGGCGGAGCAGGCGAGGGCTTCCGCCTGCTTCGCCCATCAATCTGCATGCGTGGACACCAGGTTCCGCGTCGCGTGTGACGAGGTGGCGCGGGCCGGGGTGGACCGACCCGGGCATTCACTGAATTGCGTTCGGCGCGCCTGGAGGGAGATGGAAAGCGGCGTGAAGAACGTACGAAAAACCGCGGCGCCCGGGTGGGCGCCGCGGTCGGCTGCGTCGTCGATCAGCCGTTCGGGTCGATGCCGAAGCCTCGCCCCGCGTGGATGGCGGTGGTGGTGTTCATCTCGTTTTCCCTCGTCGTGAGGGGAGGCGCTCAGCCGTTCGGATCGGCGCCGAGACCCTTCCCCGCCTGAAGGCTGGTGGTCGTTTTCATCGCTGCCTCGTCAGCTGTGTGCGTCAGGGTGCGCCGTTCGGATCGACGCCGAACCCCTGCCCCGCGTGCAGTCCGGTGGGGGTGTTCATCGCTGCCTCGCCTGGTGTGCGTCAGGGTGCGCCGTTGGGATCGATGCGAACGCCGGTGCCGGCCCTCACGTGGGTGCTCGTCCGCATGGCTGTTTCTCCTGGTCGAAGTGGAAGGCGCTTCAACCGTCGGGGTCGATGCAGGGACCGAGTCCCGCGCGGATGCTCGTCGTGGTGCTCATCTCGCTCTCCTCTCTTGCCCGAGCGGCTACGGGCGTCGAAGGGATCTCCGAAGCCGCGGCGGGCTAGGGGGCGCCGTTGGGGTTGATCATCGACCCCTCGCCGGCGCGGACGTGTGTGTGCGTGCTCATGGTTCGCCTCTGTCCTGGGGACTCAGCCGTTAGGGTCGATCAGGACCCCTTTGCCGGCGTGGATGCCGGTGGCGGTGTTCATCTCGTCCTCCCGAAGCGCGGTGGATCAGCCGTTGGGTCCATCTGCGATCCCTCGCCCGCGCGAAGGCCTGTGGCGGCGTGCATGGTCGCCTCGCTGTTCAGGGTTTGCCGTTGGGGTCGATCAGGACCCCTTCGCCGGCGCGGATGCTCGTCGTGGTGTCCATCGCTCGTTCTCCTTCTCCCGCGCCAGGCGGGTCAGGGGTCGCCGTGGGGATCGATCCCGGGCCCTTCGCCCGCGCGCGTGCCGGTAGCTGCGCGCATGGGTCGTCTCCCCGTCAGGGTTTGCCGTTGGGGTCGATCAGCCAGCCCTCGCCCGCCCGGATTCCCGTCCGTGTGTCCATCGTCCACCTCCCGGTGCGGAAGTCGTCAGGGCGCGCCGTTGCCGTCGATGTCCATCCCGGCCCCGGCCCTGACCGTCGTGTTCGTCTTCATCGCGGCCGCCTTTCAGCCGTTCGGGTCATCCCGCCGCGACTGCCGGCGAGGACGCTCGTCCGCGTGTGCATGATGGTCTCCTCTTCAGGGTGCGCCGTTGCCGTCGATGCGGGGCCCGAAGCCGGCCCTGAGCGTCGTGGACGTCTTCATCGTGATCCTCTTTCAGCCGTTCGGGTCCATGGTGCCGCGGGAGCCGGCGCGGAGGCTGGTCCGTGCGTGCATCGGAGCCTCCCTTCCTGGAGTGCGGCGTGGTGGTCTCAGGCTCCGGTGGACGAAGCCCGCGGCGCGCGGAGGTGCGCGCCGCCAGAGGAAAGATCGCCAGGCGGAAGCGGGGGATGAACGGCGATGGTCCGAAGCGCCGTAAGGAGGGACGTGGCGGGGAGATGCGGGACGATCCGACAGGCGGCCCAAGCGCTGTCGCGACGAATGGTTACGGGTGGGCGATGACCAGCAGCGACGGCGCGCGCTCGACGGCCACGCGCAGGCAGCGGGCGAGGTTCCCGGGGTCGAGCGCGGCGAAGCTCTCGTCGAGCACCACCACGTCGCCGCCCTGCAGGAGCGCGCGGGCCAGGAAGAGGCGGCTCTTCTCCCCGTGCGAGAGCTGCCATCCGCCGTCGCCCACCATCTGCATGAGCCCCGCGGGCATGCGGTCCAGCAGCTCGCCCAGGCCCAGCGCGCGGCAGAGCTCCTCCGCCGCCTCCAGGTCGTCGGGCGAGGGCGGCCAGCCGCGGCCCATCAGCAGGTTGAAGGCGAAGGTCTCGGTGAGGACGTGGTTCTCGTGGAACTGCGGCGCGGCGGCCACCCGGCGGCGCCACTCGGCCGCGCCCACCGTCCAGCGGTCGAGCCCGCCCAGCAGCAGCGACCCCGCTTCCGGCTCGCGCAGCCCGGCGAGCAGCGAGGCCAGCGTCGACTTCCCGGCGCCCGACGGGCCCTCCAGCAGCACGCGGTCCCCGCGCACGACGCGCACCGCCACCTCCTCGAACACCGGCGCCCCCCGCCCGCCGTGCCGGAAGCCGAGCCCCGCCGCCTCCAGCACCGGCGCCGCCTCGTCTTCGTGAGACGACGATGCGCCGGGCATGGCCCGCGCCTCCCAGGCGCCCACCGGCTCCGTGCGCGCGGCGGCGCGGAACAGCTCGCCCACGCGCTCCCAGGCGATGGCCGCATCGGGGAGCTGCGCCAGCGCCGGGGCCAGGCGGGCGAGCGACTGCCAGGCCAGCAGCACGCCGCCGAGCGCCACCGCGATCTCCGCCGCGCCGCCGCCCCCGCGCGCGAACGCCGGCGCCAGCCCCAGCAGCCCCACCGCCAGCCACCCGCGCCCGGCGAGCGAGGAGAGCCGCGCGGCGGCGCCGTCCATCCGCGCCGAGCGGTCCAGGTAGCGGTCGAGCTGCTCCTCCTCGGCATCGTGCCAGCGCTCCGGCTCCTCCTGCGCCAGCCGGGTGCGGTAGCCCACCATCCGCTCCACCAGGTCGTGCGTCATCTCCAGCCGCGCCCCCGTCCACCGCCTGCGCACGCGGTGGTAGCGCCACGCCAGCGCGCCCACCACGCCCAGCCAGGCCAGGAGCAGCAGCGCGTGCGGCCACCCGCCCGCGCCCGCCGCCAGGACGAAGAGCGCCGCCGCCAGCTCGATGGCGCCCAGCACCGCCGCGAAGCCGCCGGAGAGCGCCAGCGCCTCCACCGCCTCCGACTCCACCACGCGCCCCAGGAGCTGGCCCGCGCCCTGGTGGCGGATCTCGTCCGGCCGCAGCCGGAGCGCGCCGTCCAGCAGGCGCCGCTTCAACAGCACGCCCGCGCGCGCCGACAGGAGCCCCTGCCACCAGGTGGAGAGCGCCCGCAGCGGCACCGCCGCCGCCAGCACCAGCACCCACCCGGCCAGCCAGCCGCGGTCGATGCGCCCCGACAGCGCCCCCGCGCCGATCAGCGCCCAGGCGGCGAGCCAGAGCGCGTACTCCGCCGCGTGCGCCGCCACCAGCCGCGCCAGCAGCCCTCCGAGCCCGCCCTCCGCCGCCTGCCGCGCCAGCGGAGCGCCGGGCCGCGGGCGCAGCAGCCAGCAGCCGCCCACCCGCCGCGCGCCCAGCCGCTCCGCCAGCAGCGCCGCCCGCGCCCGCTCCCGCCGCCGCGCGGGGACGCCCGCGCGCGCCAGCACCCGGTCGACTCCCTCCGCCAGCGGCCGCTCGATCGGCCCGCACACCGCCGCCCGCAGCTCCGCGACGGGGAGCGCTTCGACGCGCCGCGTGGGGGCGAGCACGCGCACCTCCCGCTGCCCGCCGCGGGCGACGGCGAGGTAGCGCTCCCCCTCCCCCGACGGGACGTGCAGGAGGGCGGGCGCGCAGCCGGCGAGCATCCCCTCCACCTCGGCGTAGGCGCTGTCCACCGGCTCCGCCTCCAGCCCCAGCGGCTCGACGGCGGCGGAGAGCCAGCGCTCCACCTCGTGCGCGGAGGCGCCGGCTGCGGGCGGCGGGGGGAGCGTGGCGGGCGCGTCCGCGGCGAGCCCGGCGCCGCGCAGGAGGAGCGGCAGCGCCTCGGCGAGCGCGGCGGGCTCCCAGGCCAGACGCGCGGCGGCGCTCACCGGTCCTCCTCGCGCAGCGTGCCGTCCGCCAGCACCAGGCGGCGCCAGCGCGCGGCGGACCAGAGCCGTTCGCGCACCTCGGCGTCGGCGTCGAGCAGCCCGCGGTAGCGCGAGCAGGGGAGCGCGGCCAGGTCGGCGGGGGCGCCGTCCTCCACCACCCGCCCGTCCTCCATCACCAGCACGCGGTCGAAGCGCGCCGTCTCGCCCACGTCGTGGGTGACGCAGAGGAGGGTGGCGCCGCGCCAGGCCCGGCGCGCCCGGGCCAGCAGCGCGCGCCGCCGCTCGCGGTCCAGCCCGCGGAACGGCTCGTCCAGGATCGCCAGGCGGGCGTCCCGGCGCAGCAGCGCGCGGGCGAAGCGCACCCGCTGCCCCTCGCCGCCGGAGACGAGCCCGCCGCCCTCGCCGAGCGGCGTCTGCAGCCCGGCCGGGAGGCGCTGGACCACGCCGCGCAGGTCCGCCGCGTCCACGGCGGCGCCCACGCGGTGCAGCGACCCCGCCGGCGCGCCGTAGCGGAGGTTCTCCGCCAGCGGCCGGTTCCAGAGCCGCACCGCCGGGTCCACCCACGCCGTCTCCGCCCTGAGCCGCGCCAGCGTCTCCGCGTCGAGCTCCTCGCCGTCGACGATGACGACGCCGCGCGCCGGCCGGTGCCACCCGAGCAGCAGCCCCACCAGGCTCGACTTCCCCGCCCCGCTCGCCCCGACAATGGCCACGTGGCTCCCCGCCGGGATCGTGAGATCGACGTCGTGCAGGATGATGGTCCCCGCCGCCTCGACCCGCACCCCGCGCATTTCAACTTCAACCCCAGTGCGTGAGTGCGTGAGTGCGTGAGTGCGCAACGGCACGGTGGGCCGAGGCGCATCGCCATCCCCCACTTTCGCACTTTCGCACTCTCGCACTTTCGCACTAACGCACTCACGCACTTCCGCACTCACGCACTTCTCCTCAGGAGCATCGATCGGCTCGAACAGCCGGTGCGCGACGTTGCGGTACATCGGGTACTGGCGCGCCAGCAGGCCCAGCGCCTGGCCCAGGACGGGGATGGAGAGCGCCCAGTACGCCAGCAGGAGCAGCTCCGCCGAGGCCCCCTCGCGCGCCGCGTGCGCCAGGACGATCCACGCCGCCGCGCCGAAGCCCGCCGCCGCGGTGACGGCCCCCGCGGCGGCCAGCGCGCGGAAGAGGCCCAGGCTGGCGCGCGCCCACTCCGTCACCAGCATCTCGTGCTCGCGGCGGACGGCGCGCTCGGCGCCGTGCGCCCGCACCGGCGTGAGCCCCAGCAGCGCGTCCAGGTAGAAGCGGCTGAGCGCCCCCAGGTGGCTGCGCACGCGCAGGTCGCGCTCGGCCACGAAGCCGTGCAGCGCGAAGGGGACGGCGAGCGCGATGAGGACACCAATGAGAGCGGGGACGGCGCTGCGCGGGTCCAGCCAGACGATCGCCCCCGTGGTGAGCGCCAGCTCGCACGCCGTGCGGACGATGCGCCCGGCCAGGTCGGGGAGCGAGCGGAGGGCGTGGACGGCGTGCCCGCGCTCGGCCATGTCGCTGGTGAGGCGGCTGTGGAAGTAGCGGTCGCCCAGGCGCGGCAGCTTCGCCAGGAACGCCACCCGCAGCCGCGCCTCCAGGTGCCGCCCCGCGCGCCGGAGCCCCTGGGCGCCGCTCCAGTCCAGCAGCAGGAGGACGAGGGAGAGGAAGACCGCCGCCGCGAACACCGCCCCGCGCGCCAGCGGCGTCCCCAGCTCGCGCCCGGCGTCCAGCAGCCCGCGGAAGACGAGCGCCTCCAGCACGACGCCGAGCGCGGACGCCGCCAGCGCCGCGGCGAGCACCGCCGGGGCGAGCGCGCCGTCCTCGCGCAGGAAGCCGAGGAGCCGCCGTCCCGGGCTGGTCCGCGGCTCCTCGAGCGCCGCCCGCACCTCGCGCGACGGCTCCGGCAGCTCGGCGCCCGAGGCGGCCGCCTTCTCCCGGTCGACGAGCCTCCTGGCGCGGACGAGCACGGCGCCGCGCAGCAGCAGCCGCTCCTCGCCGTCCTGACCCGGCGGGTGGGGGCGCACCATCCAGTAGGCGGCGGGGACGACCTCCGTCTCCTCCCCCTCCGGTAGCGCCAGCGCGTCGTCCACCAGCGTGCGCAGCGCCCGCCCCGCCTGCGCCCCCCGTGCGAGCGCGCCCCCCGCCGCGAGCGACGCCGTGAGCCGCACCGCCGCGTCCAGCGTCGCCATCCCGCGCCAGCACGGACCGCCGGCGGCCTCGGCGAGGAGCGACTCCGCCTCGCGCCGCAACCCCAGGCGCGCCAGGCGGGCCCGGAGCGCGGCGGTGCACTCGTCGCCGCGCGCCCACTCCTTCCAGGCGGCGGCGGGGACGGGGAGCGCGTGGATGTAGAGGTCGGAGACGAACTTCGCGCGGGAGTGGAAGCGCCGGCCCACCGCGGGGTCCATCACCTGCACCACCCGCCCGTGCGCCCGCCAGGCGACGACGAAGTGCGTGGTCCCCCCGGGGTTGCGGACGACGACGATGGCGGGGAGCGCGTTCGCCTCGGGGAGGAGGAGGTGGTCGGCCGGGAGCATCACCTGCTCCGCGTCGATCCCGAGCTGGCGGGCCACGACTTCGACCGAGTCGATCGACGTACCGTCGACGTCCGTCTGGCAGGCCTCGCGCAGGCGGCCGTAGCCGGCGGGGATGCCGAAGCCCGCCGCCAGCGCGGCCAGCGCCGCCGGCCCGCAGTCCAGCGCCGAGCTCTGGATCACCTCCGGCGCCAGCAGCCGGCGCGGGCGGTCAACCGACGGCAGCCTCACCGCGCCTCCTCCTCCCCGCGCAGCGCCCGGGCGACCCTGCCCGCGAAGAGCGCCGCCGGCGTCACCCGCGCCACCGCGATCTCCAGCGTCCCCGCCAGCCCGTGCTGGAGGGGGATGGCCGGAGGCGCGTCGACCACCTCGCACTCCACGCGCACCCGGCCGCCGCGCGGCTCCGTCCCCACCCGCGCCACGCGGGCGAGGACGCTCCCGTAGCGCGTGGGCTCGAAGCCGGCCAGCCTGAGCCGCGCTGTCTGCCCCGCGCGCACCCGCCCCGTCGCGCGCACCGGCAGCTCCGCCACGATGCGCAGCCGCCCGTCCGGCACCACCTCCGCCACGCGCGCGCCCGCCGCCAGCACGCCGCCGGGGCGCAGGGGCTCGACGCGCGCGAGCCGCCCGTCCACGGGCGCGCGGATCGTCTTCCGCTCCACCTCCAGCGTCCACCGCCGCTCCGCCGCCCGCAGCCGCGCGGCCTCGGCCTCGGCCGCGGCGATCTCGCCGCGGAGCGCGTTCAGCCGCGCCTCGGCCTCGGCCACCGCCTGCCGCCCGCGCGCCTCCTCCAGCGCCGCCGTGGAGCGCGCCGCGTCGACGGCGGAGGCGGCCCGGTCGCCCGCCGCCCGCGCGCGCTGCAGCTCCGCGTCGGCGAGGGTGCCCGCGGCGTGCAGGGCGGCCGCGCGCTGCTCCTCGCTCCTGGCCAGCCGCTCGCCGACCTCCGCGTCGCGCACCCGCGCCGCCCCCTCGCGCGCCGCGGCGGCGAGCGCCTCGCGGGAGCGGGCGAGCGCGCCGCCCTCGTCGCCCAGCCGCGCCACGAGCGCCGAGCGCTGCGCCGCGAGCGAGGCCAGGCGGGCGCGCTCGCGCTCCAGCTCGATCCGCTCCGCGCCGGCGTCCAGCACCACCAGCACCTCGCCCGCGCGCACCGCCGCGCCCAGCCTGAGCCCCGGCGCGGCCACCACGCGTCCGCCGGCCGCCGCGTCCACCGGGTGCACCGCGCGCCCGGCCTCCACCCGCGCCCCCGCCGAGGTCTCGTAGAGCGTGAGCCGCGCCGCCGCCAGCCACGCGGCCCACGCCGCCAGCAGCAGCACGCCGGCTACTTGAAGCGCGATGGAGCGCCGCGCCCCATCCGCGCGCAGCGCCCGCGTCGTGCGTGAAAACGGAACGGCCATGGAAGTGCGAAAGTGCGAAGTGCGAGAGTGCGAAAGTGGAGCAGACGAGATTCGCTGCCGGTGCCGGAGGTCGCGCCGATCAGCCCGAAGGGCTTCCCGTAGTTCCAGCGAGCGTCTTCAGGCGCTCGCTAATCGGCGCTCGTCACCGGCGCTCGCGGTCGGCGCTCGCTGCGCGCACGGCCCCACGCTCGAATCTGCATCGGCGGAAAACACCCGGAGACGATGATGGGACGAGATGCGCGGGCAGGGGACGAGCACGCAGGCGGCGGCTGCAAAGCGTCCGCGTCGTGGGACGAACGCCGTGTGGGGGCGACACGCCCGGTCCCATTTTGTCCTTCGCGGGGAACCCCGGCGCTTCCCGCAGGGTGTGTTGCGCCGCGGCAGCGCGGCGGCCCGCGCCGTCCGGCACGGGCCGGCAGTCACCCTTCGGAAGGGAGACCTCTATGCAGAAAACCTTCGTTCGTGCGATGCCCGCCGCCCTCGCCCTCGCCCTCGCCCTCGCCCTCCTCGCGCTCGCGGGGGCGGCGGCCGCGCAGGAGCCGCCCGACACCACGCCGGGGGCACGCAGGGCATCGATCCACCTGCTGCCGAGCCTCGGCAGCAGCGGCTTCACGGTCCTGGGGCAGCATGCGCAGGGCAACTACGCGACGCTCACCCGCGCGCCGGTGCTGGGGCTGGCCGCCGAGCTCCGTACCCCGGTGCGGTTCATCGACCTGCGGGGGAGCGTGCTCCACTCGCGCCCCGTGCTGCGGCCCGACGACGAGGACTTCACCACGCGCAGCCGCACCTCCGTCACGCTGCTGACGCTTGACGCGGTGGTGCGCGCCCCGCGGGTGCTGGACGTCCGCCCGTACCTGGTGGCGGGCGGCGGGGTCAAGCACTACGACTTCGACCAGGAGGAGCTCGGCGCCGCCGGCGACGACCCGTTCGCGCGGGACTACACGGCGCCCGTCTTCCACCTGGGGGCGGGGCTGGAGTGGGACGTCGGGCGCTACGGCCTGTACGTGGAGAGCGGGATCTACACCGGCGAGTTCAAGCTGGAGTCGACCCGCTTCACGAGCTACGGCCAGACCGAGTGGCCGCTCACGTTCGGCCTGCGCATCCCGATCCGCTGAACCCCGGTGCGAAGTGCGAGGTGCGAAGTGCGAAGTGCTAAGTGCTAAGTAGAACCGCGCTCTCGCAGCTTCGCGTAACCCTCTCCCGCGCCGCCGCGGCGCCGGGGCCCTCGCCGGGTCCCGGCGCTTCTCTTTCGTCCCGCGCACTTCGCACCCCGCACTTCGCACTTCGCACTTTCCGTCCGCCTGCCCGGCGCGTATTCTGACCCTCCCCGACTTCTGGACCGGAATCCGCGTGGAGGACCCATGGCCAACGTCCCGGACGACCTGCGCTACACGCAGCAGCACGAGTACCTGAAGAAGACCGACCAGGAGGGCGTCTACCTGGTGGGGATCACCGACTACGCCCAGGGCGAGCTGGGCGACGTGGTGTTCGTGGAGCTGCCGCAGGCCGGGCAGACGTTCGATCAGATGGCCTCCTTCGGCACCATCGAGGCGGTGAAGGCCGTCTCCGACCTGTACGCGCCGGTCACGGGCGAGGTGGTGGAGGCCAACGGCGCGCTCGACGCCAACCCCGCGCTGGTCAACAGCGACCCCTACGGCGAGGGGTGGATGATCAAGCTGCGCGCCTCCGACCCCTCCCAGGTCGACTCGCTGCTCGACGCCGCCGCGTACAAGCAGCTCATCGGCGACGCCTGAGAACAGCAGTGCGAGAGTGCGAAGTGCGAAAGTGCGAAAGTAGAACGGCACTCTCGCACGCTCGCACTTTCGCACTTTCGCACTTCCGTCCCTGACCCGGAGACCAAACCGATGGCGACGCTCACCTGGCACGGGCACTCCTGCTTCACCCTCGAGACCGACGAGGGGACGCGCATCATCATCGACCCCTGGCTGGACGAGAACCCGAAGTCCGACATCAAGGTGAAGGACGTCGGGAAGCTCGACTACATCCTGGTGTCGCACGGGCACTTCGACCACTTCGCCGACTGCGTGAAGCTGGCCAAGCAGACCGACGCCACGGTCGTCTCCACCTTCGAGCTGGTGTCGTTCTGCCAGAGCCAGGGGGCCAAGAACGGGCACGGGATGAACATCGGCGGGGCGCACCTCTTCGACTTCGGGCGCGTGAAGCTGACGCCGGCGCTCCACACCGGCAGCGTGGACGGCGACAAGGACGGCACCTTCACCACCGACCCCTCCGGGTTCCTGATCAGCCTGAACACCGGCCAGCGGATCTACCACGCCGGCGACACCGCGCTGATCATGGACATGCAGCTCCTGCGCGGCTCGGTGGACGTGGCGATCCTCCCCATCGGCGACAATTTCACCATGGGCCCCGAAGACGCCGCCCGCGCCGTGGAGATGATCCAGCCCGAGGTGGTGGTGCCGATGCACTACGACACCTTCCCCCTCATCGAGCAGAGCACCGACGGTTTCCGCCAGCTCGTCGGCGACCGCGCCCGCGTCGAGGTGCTCCAGCCCGGAGGCACGCTGACGGTGTGATTCCACACGGAAGGGCCGCGTCGTGAGCGCGGCCCTTCTCCGTGGCTCCATGGGCGCGGCTTTCGTGCCGAAAAACGCTCCAGTTTCCCCTCGTCCTCCATGCGACTCAAGATCCCAGGCCTGCTGATCGCCTGCCTCGTCCCGGCCGCCTGCGACCGTGGCGTCGACGCGCGAGGCTCGTCCGTCGTCCGCGACAGCGCGGACGTCCGCATCGTCGAGAGCGCCGCGCCCGCCTGGGACAGCGCCTCCGCCTGGCGGGTGGCGGACACCCCCTCCGTGGTGATCGGCGTGGAGGACGGCCCCCCGGAGTACCTGCTCGACAACGTGAAGGCGGCGGTCCGGCTCAGTGGCGGGCGCATCGCCGTGGCGAACGGCGGGACGGGCGAGATCCGCATCTACGCCGCCGCCGGGGAGCACGCCGCCACGCTCGGCCGTCGGGGGAGCGGGCCCGGGGAGTTCGAGGGGCTGGACCGGCTGTGGGCGGCCGGTGGAGACACGCTGATCGCGTACGACGCCATCCAGCGGCGGTTCACCGTCTTCGCTCCGGACGGACGCGTTGCGGCCACGCTTCCGCTTCCCGTCGTGGAGGGCCGGCCCGGCGCCACCCTGCTGCTCGGGCGCTTCGCCGACGGGAGCGTGCTGGTGAAGGCGGGCGCCGAGCTCTCTCCGGACACCCGCGAGGGCCTCGACCGGCGGGAGGCGACCTATGCGCGCGCCGCGCTGGACGGCTCGCCGGTCCGGAAGCTGGGGTCGTTCTTCGACGGAGAGGCTTATTACGTGAAGGACGGGCCCGGGGTCTCTGCGTACGCTCGCCCGTTCGCGCCCGCTCCACAGACGGCGGTCGGCGGCGACGCGTTCTACTATTCGGCCGCCGATGCGTTCGAGGTCCGCCGGTTCCGGCCGGACGGGAGACTGGAGGCCGTGTTCCGGAAGCGGCAGGAGCCGGTCGCCGTGACGGACGAGGATGTGCGGGAGTATCGCGAGCAGATGCTGGAGGGAGTCTCGGGACCGGATCGCGCGCGCCTGGAGCGAGTCCTGGCCAGCATACCCTTCCCCGACCGCAAGCCGGCGCACGGACGGATGCTGGTGGACGCGGAAGGCAGCCTGTGGGTGCTCGAGACGAAAGCGGACGACGATCCGCGGTTCCGCTGGAGCGTCTTCGACCCGGACGGCGTGTGGCTGGGCACGGTGGAAGTCCCTGCAGGATTCCGGGTGCTGGAGGTCGGAGCGGACTACGTTCTCGGAGTCCGGCAGGCACCGGATACGGGGATTGAGGAAGTACGCGTCTACCCGCTTCGGAAACCGGAGGCCGGCGAATAGCTCCTGATTCGGTTCAAAATTGTTGACATGAAACGTGAGTTGTCGTACACTGTGAACATAAGCTTCCCTTGACAACTCTGCTCCGCTCGTTCCATGAAAAGACTCATTCCAATCCTGGTTTGCGCAACCGTGCTTTCCGGCTGCCAGGAGATGGGCCCACCCGTTGCCGTGGAGCCGCAATCCCTGGATGCCGGCGCAGCGCAGCGTTCCGGCACCGAGGTCCTGTACGGCTCCGTCGTGCTGTACCCGCTGCCGGGAAGCAGCGACATCGTCGTCGCGGTCGATGGGGGAGAGCGCGGCGCCCCGGCCGATGGGTACGCGGACGTGGCCTTCGTGCTCCAGCGCGGCTACGCAACGTCGGTTCCGGAATTCACGCGCGTCGAGCGCGCGCGAGTCGTGGCGGACCCGGCGGGCCTGGTGGTCACTTCCGCGTCGGGCAACGCGTACGTCGCCGGATTGTTCCTCGGCTCGAAGGTCGGCGGTCCCGGAGGGCGGCTGGCGAGCTCGAACGTGGCGGTCGGCCGTACCTGGACGGGATACGGGCTGGCCCGGCGGACCGGGAAGTGGCAGGTGCCCGTGTCGGCCTCGTCCGACGCGGCACAGGCGCTCGGCCGGTGCTCCCGGCAGCCCGCGGACGCCGCATCACCCCTGTTCAGCCAGACGGTCTGCACGTCGGGCGGGGTGGGCTCGACCTCCTGCTCGACGTACTGTCCGGGCGGAGGAAATTGCTCCGTGACCTGCGACGACGGCTACTACTCCTGCTGCGACAAGGTCTACTGCGTCTGTACCTGCACGGTCAAGCAGATCAAGCCGAACGTCCCCGGCTGACCGCCGGACCGACCATGGAGCCCAGGCTCATGAAATCTCTCTGGCGTGTCGCCCTGCTCCTCGCGGCTCTGCTCGCCGCCACCGGTCCGGCCCGGGGGGCGGCGCAGCAGCGGCCGCAGCCGGTCACGCGGACGGTGGTCGTCTACACCCTTTCCACCATCGTACGCGGAGACGGCGCACCGGCGGTGCCGGCGACCCTCCTCGAGCGGCTCTCGGCCGAGCCGCGGCTGGCCAGCCTCTCGGTGGAGAAGCCGGAGGACCGCGCCGAGGCCCGGCTCGTGGCGCAGTTCGTCTTCGAGGACGAGGCCGAGTTCCGGCGCTGGTACGCGAGCGAAGCCGCGCGCCGGCTGATCGACCTGCTGGGCCGGGAGGGCGGCGCGCCGGCTTACAACCTGGAGTTGCGCCGCTTCCCCCTGGCCGACCTCCTGAGGGCAGCGGGCTGACGACCGGCCTGGACGGGTGGAGACGAGCGTGGAGCGGCAGCGGACCTGCCGCTCCTTTGTTTTCACGTCCGGCCCTGAAGCCGGTGACTCCGCCTTGACTCCACCCCGCGCGCCGCCTATCGTCGGGCCCCATGCACCCCCCGACCGAGGCGGCGCGCGGGCGTCCGTGCTGGCGCCTGCTCGACACGCCCCCGGCGCCGGGCGCGTGGAACATGGCCGTGGACGAGGCCCTCGCCGAGTCGGTCGCGGAGGGCGGCGCGCCCGTGCTGCGCTTCTACCGCTGGCGGCCGGCCTGCCTCTCCCTCGGACGGCACCAGCCGGCGCGCGGGCGCTACGACCTGGCGGCGCTCGCCGCGCGCGGGATCGACGTGGTGCGCCGCCCCACCGGCGGGCGCGCCGTGCTGCACCACCGCGAGCTGACCTACGCGGCGGCTTTCCCCGCGTCGTGGTCCGGCGGTCCCCGCGCCGCCTACGCCGCCATGAACGGCGCGCTGGTGGCGGGGCTCGCGCGCCTGGGCGCGCCCGCCGCGCTGCAGCCGGCCACGCAGACGCGCGCGCCCGGCCCCTCGCTCGCCCCCTGCTTCGCGCTCCCCGTCGAGGGCGAAGTGGTGGCCGCCGGGCGCAAGCTGGTGGGGAGCGCGCAGCGGCGCCTGGGTGACGTGGTGCTCCAGCACGGCTCGCTCCCCATCGAAGACGACCAGTCGGCGCTCGCCTCCTTCGTCCTCGCCGCCGGGGACCGGGACGCCGGCGGCCCGGAGCGCGAGCCGCCGGCGGACGGCGCGCCGGCGAGCCTGGCGGCGCTGCTGGGGCGCGCTCCGGGATGGGACGAGCTGACCGCGGCGCTGGCCGCGGGGTGGGAGGAGGCGCTGGGGATCGAGCTCTCTCCCGGCGGGCTCACCGGGGCCGAGGCGGAGCGCGCGGGGCGGATCGCCGGGCGCTACGCCGATCCGGCATGGACCTGGCATCTGTGACGCCGCCTGGCACGGCGGGCCGGGGGGCTCGCCGCGGGATCCGGACGAGGACGGGGGGGAAGGGATGAGCGCAGCGAGACGGGCGAAGGCGTGGCTGGCCGCGGGCGCGCTCCTGCTGGCGGCGGCGTGCGGGGGCGGCGGAGACCAGCGCGGAGGCAGCGGGAAGGAGAAGGATGCGGGGCCGCCGCAGCCGGGGGGGACGGCCGTCATCGACGTGTCGGCCGACTTCCAGGCGTTCAACCCGGTGGTGAACACCCACCTCGCCACCGACGACGTCATCAAGCACATGCTGTTCACGCCTCTCATCCAGTACGATGAGAAGCTGGCCCCGAAGCCCTGGCTGGCCGAGAGCTGGCAGCTCTCCGACAGCAGCGTCACCTTCACGCTCCGCACCGACGTCCGCTGGCACGACGGGCAGCCCGTCACCGCCGAGGACGTCAAGTTCACCTTCGACCTGGCCAAGGACACCACCTCGGGGTCGCTGCTGGGCTCGGCGTACCTCAACATGGTGAAGTCGGCCACGGTGGTGGACCCGCGCACCATCCGCTTCGACTTCGTGGCCCCGCACGCCCAGGCGCTCGACGGCTTCTGGTGGCCGCCGCTGCCGAAGCACCTCCTGCAGGGCGTGACCCCCGCGGGGCTCGCGCAGCACGCCTACAACCGCAACCCGGTGGGGAGCGGGCCCTTCAAGTTCGCCGAGTGGCGCCCCAACCAGTCGCTCACCCTTGACGCCAACCCGAGCTTCCCCGCCGGGCTCGGCGGCCGCCCCAACCTGGACCGCGTGGTCTTCCGGGTGGTCCCCGAGGCCACCACCATGGTCACCGAGCTCTTCTCCGGCGCCGCCGACATGGTGGGCTACACGCTGCAGCCCGACCAGGCGCAGCAGATCCGCCAGCAGCAGGGGCAGGGGGTGGAGCTCCGGCACTACCCGTCGCGCGAGTTCACCTTCATCGCCTGGAACGGCAATCACGAGCTCTTCCGCGACCCCGCCGTGCGCCGCGCGCTCACCATGGCGATCGACCGCAAGCAGATCATCGACGCGCTCCTGCCGGGCTTCGCCGTCCCCGCCTTCGGGGTGATCCCGTCGTGGAGCCCGATGTACACCGACATCGGCGCGCTCCCCTTCGACGCCGCCCAGGCCCGGCAGCTCCTGCAGCAGGCCGGGTGGACCGACTCCAACGGCGACCGCGTCCTGGACAAGGGCGGCAAGCCCTTCCGCTTCGTCCTGCTGGTGAACTCGGCCAACCGGCTGCACCAGGACATGGCCACCGTCATCCAGCAGCAGCTCGCCGCCGTGGGCGTGGGCGTGGAGGTGCGCACCCAGGAGTTCCAGTCGATGCTGCAGCAGTACAAGGCGCGCAACTACGAGGCGGTGATCGCCAACTGGAGCCTCGACACCTTCAAGGTCGACCCCACCCCGATCTTCTCCTGCGCGCAGGCCCGCGTCGCCAACTCGGCCAACCGCACCGGCTACTGCAACCCACAGGCGGACGCGCTGATGCAGCAGGGCCTCACGACCACCGACGCCGCGCAGGCCAAGCAGGTCTGGGACCGCTTCTCGCGGCTCCTGCAGCAGGACCAGCCGCTCACCTTCCTGTACTGGACCGAGGACCTGGCCGGGGTGGGGCAGCGGCTCAGGAACGTGGAGACGGACGTCCGCAGCAAGATCGTCAACATCCGGGACTGGTGGATCCCGGCCGACCGTCGGCGGTGATAGTGCTTAGTGCTTAGTCCTTAGTCCTTAGTCCTTAGTCTTGGTCGCCGGGTCAGGGCGCGTGTGGAGCCACCACTCCACGACCTGTAAGTTACGACTAAAACACCAAGGACTCAGGACTAAAGCACTCGGCGTTCGGAACATCGGGCGGGCGCGCCCGGTAGACCGACGCGGCCCCGCCGAGCGGCGGGGCTCGTCCGTCGTACGGACGTTCGTCCCGAAGTGCCGCACCCGGAGCCGTTACCGATGAAGCGGACCCTGATTTCCGCGTGGATGCTGGTCGCCCTCGCCGCCTGCGGGGGCGGCGACGGGGGAGGGAGGGAGAAGGGGGAGGCGGGGAAGGCCGCCGCCGAGCCGGAGGTGCCCGAGCAGCAGCGCTTCGGCGGCACCGTGGTGGTGGGCGCCATCGGCGAGATCCCCGACATCAACCCGCTCACCTCCACCGACCACACCGCCAACCAGGTGCAGCAGTTCGTGCTGTTCGCGCCGCTGGTCACCTACAACGAGAAGCTGGAGCCGGTCCCCTGGCTGGCGCGGAGCTGGGAGGTGAACGCCGACACCACGGAGCTCACCTTCCACCTGCGCAACGACGTCTACTGGCACGACGGGGTGAAGACCACCGCCTACGACGTGAAGTGGTCGTACAACATGGTGCGCGACACCGACACCGGCTTCCCCAACACGGCGTTCTGGACCCACTACGGCGAGGCCACGGTGGTGGACTCGTTCACCATCCGCTTCCGCATGGAGCCGCACGCCGAGTTCCTGGACCCCTGGCGCTCCTTCTCCCCCGTCCCCCGGCACGTGCTGGAGGGGACCCGGCCGGCCGAGATGCGCAACCACCCCTTCAACACCCGGCGCCCGGTGGGGAACGGCCCCTTCAAGTTCGTGGAGCACGTCACCGGCCAGCGCTGGGTCTTCGAGGCCAACGACCGCTGGCCCAGGGAGCTGGGCGGGCGCCCCTACGTGGACCGCCTGGTCTACCGAGCCATCCCCGAGCCCACCACGCTCCTCACCGAGCTCCTCTCCGGGCGCATCGACTACTACATCGCCCCCAACCCCGACCAGGGCGAGCAGATCGAGAGCTCGCCCGGCGCGCGACTCCTCTCCTTCCCCGACCGCGCCTTCCTGATCATCGGCTGGAACGAGCGGCGGCCGTTCTTCAAGGACGTGCGGGTGCGGCGCGCGCTCACCATGGCCATCGACCGCGACGCCATCATCCGCGGCGTGCGCATGGGCTACGGCGAGCCGGCCAACAGCACGGTGCCGCCCTTCTACTGGAACTACGACCCGCAGGCGGGGGCGGACCTGAAGCACGACCCCGCCGGGGCGCGGCGCCTGCTGGCCGAGGCCGGGTGGCGCGACACGAACAACGACGGCGTGCTGGACAGGGACGGCCGGCCGTTCCGCTTCACCATGATCACCAACCAGGGCAACCGCGAGCGGCAGGACATCATGGAGGTGGTGCAGGCCCAGCTCAAGCAGGTGGGCGTCGACGTCCGCCCCCAGCTGCTGGAGTGGGGGACGCTGCTCGACCGCATCAACGACGTGGAGCGGCGCGACTTCGACGCGGTGGTGATCGGCTGGGTGACCGAGTTCCGCATCGACGACTCGGACCTGTTCAGCTGCAAGAAGCTCGACGACCCGTACCAGTGGGTCGGCTACTGCGACCCCGAGGCCGAGGCGCTCCTCGACACGCTGCCCAGGATCGTCGACCGGGGCGCCGCGAAGCCGGTGTGGGCCCGGTACCAGCGCAAGATCGCGGCGGACCAGCCGTACACGTTCCTGTACTTCACCCGCCGCCTGGAGGGCGTGCACGAGCGGCTGCGCAACGTGCACCCCGACGCGCGCGGCGACTGGGTGGGGGCCCGCGGGTGGTACCTGGCCCCCGGCCAGCGCGGCGCGCGCTAGGCGGCCCTTTCCGGAAGACCATGCCGAACGCCAGACGCGGTGCCCCGCTCGCGGTGATCCCCGTCCTCCTCCTGCTCCTGGCCGCCTGCGGGGAGCCTCCCGGGGAGAAGGAGGACGCGCGCCGGGCCGCGCCGGGCGGCGGACAGCCCGAGCCGGGGGGCACCGCCGTCACCGCCGAGCTGCACGACCTGGAAGCCCCGATGCCGGTGGTCTACCGCTCGGAGATGGACGGCGACCTGGTCGACGTCATGTACATGGGGCTCACCCGGGGCGCCTGGCGGGACGGGCGGCTGGTGTTCCTGACCTCCATCGAGAGCCCGATGGCGCTGGCGTGGCACTGGGAGTACGCCAGGGAGTACCCGGACTCCTCCGCGCTGCGCTACCGGATGAAGTCGGGGCTCCGCTGGAGCGACGGGAAGCCGATCACCGCGCACGACGTGGTCTGGACGTTCCGGGCGATGAAGGACCAGCGCGCGGCCTCGCCCCGGCAGGAAGACCTGGCGGCGCTCGACTCGGTCGTGGCCGAGAACGACTCCACGGTGCTGTTCCGCTTCCGCCGCCGCACGCCGGAGATGCACTTCGTCTCCAGCTTCCCCGTGGCGCCCAGGCACGCGTACGAGGGCGCGGGGCCGGCGGGGCTCGCCACGCACCCGGCGTTCAGCCGCCCCGAGACGCTGGTGGTGAGCGGGCCCTTCCGCGTCGGCCAGTGGGTTCCCGACCAGCAGATCGTGCTGGAGAGGAATCCCCACTTTCCCGTGCGGCCGCACCTGGACCGCCTGGTGATCCGGGTGATCCCCGACGCCACCACCCGCCTGGTGGAGCTGCAGACGGGGAACGTCGACATGGTGAAGCAGATCGCCTTCGACGCCATCCCGGGCCTGAGGCGTCGGGCACCGAACCTGCGTTTCGCCCCGATCGAGAAGCGCTACTGGGAGTACCTGGCCTACAACCCGCGCCGGGGGCCGCCCTTCGACGACCCCGAGGTGCGGCGGGCGCTGGGGATGGCGGTCGACGTCCCCGGCGCCGTGCGGGCGCTGGGGATGGAGGGCTTCGCGGTGCCGGCGGCGGGGCCGTACCCGCCGATCTTCCGCGACCTGTACGACCCCCGGGCGATGCGGCCGCTCCCCTTCGACCCCGAGGGCGCGCGGCGCACCCTGGAGCGACGGGGGTGGACCGACGCGGACGGCGACAGCGTCCGCGAGAAGGACGGCAGGCGGCTCCGCTTCACGCTGCTCTTCAACACGGGGAACCAGCGGCGGGCCGACTTCGCGCAGGTGCTGCAGCGGCAGTGGAGGGCGGTGGGGGTGGACCTCAGGCTCCAGCAGCTCGAGTTCAACACCTACCAGACGCGGCAGATCAACAGGGAGTTCGAGGTGCTCCTGGGGAGCTGGGCGGTGAACCTGAGCCCCGACCTCTCGGCGCTCTTCACCCCGGGGTCGCCGTTCAACATCGTCTCCTACGCCGACACCGCGGCGGCGCGGCTCATGGAGGCCGCGCGCGCGGCGCCCACGGCGCGGGAGGCCAACCCGCTCTGGCGGCGGGCGGCCGAGGAAGTGGTGCGGGACCAGCCCTACACCTGGCTCTACCACTACGACATCGTGGTGGGGCTGGCCCCGCGGCTCAAGGGGGTGCGCGTCGACACCTTCGGCGCGTACCAGAACACCTGGGAGTGGTGGATCCCGCGCGCCGAGCAGCGCGGGCCCGCGGCCGGCGCAGCGCCGGCCGACACCCCGGCAGACACGGCGAGGAGGTGAGATGATCGGCTACCTGGCCCGGCGCATCCTGGGGGCGGTCCCGCTCCTGCTGGGGATCCTCACGCTCATCTTCTTCATCATCCACCTGGCGCCGGGAGACCCCGTCCAGCGCTTCGTGAGCCCCAACGTGAGCCCGCAGGTGATCGAGCAGATGCGGCGCAACCTGGGGCTCGACCAGCCGCTGCACATCCAGTACTTCAAGTGGCTGTGGAGCTTCCTGCGCGGCGACTTCGGCTACTCCTTCGGGCAGATGCGCCCGATCGGCGAGATCCTCCCCGAGGTGCTCTGGAACACCGTGCAGCTCACGCTGATCTCGCTGGTGGTGATCTTCGCGGTGGGGATGCTGATCGGGATCGTGCAGGCGGTGCGGCAGTACTCGCTGGCCGACAACGTGCTCACCTTCGTGGCGCTCTTCTTCTATTCGATGCCGAGCTTCTGGTTCGCGCTGATGCTGATCCTGCTCTTCTCGCTCAAGGCGAACCAGTCCGGCTGGCCGCTGCAGTTCCCCGCCAGCGGGATGACCAGCGTGGGCTACGAGTTCATGTCGACAGGGCAGAAGATCGGCGACCGCGTCATGCACCTGGTGCTGCCGGCCATCGCGCTGGGGATCGGCTCGGCGGCCGGCGTCGCGCGCTACATGCGCGGGAGCATGCTGGAGGTGATCCATCAGGACTTCATCCGCACCGCGCGGGCGAAGGGGCTCTCGGAGCGGAAGGTGGTCTTCAAGCACGCGCTCAGGAACGCGCTGATCCCCATCATCACCCTGCTGGGGCTCTACCTGCCGTTCCTGCTCTCCGGCGCGGTGCTGGTGGAGACGATCTTCGGCTGGCCGGGGATGGGCCGCGCCATCGTGGACGCCATCCTCCAGCGCGACTACCCGATGGTGATGGCCACCAGCTTCGTGATCGCGGCGATCGTGGTGGCGGGCAACCTCCTGTCCGACGTCCTCTACGCGGTGGTCGACCCCCGCATCCGCACGGAGTAGCCGCCGATGCGCGCCTCGCCGAACGTCGAAGCCCTGCCCCCCGAGCCGATCCAGCAGACGGCTCCTCCCGCCGCCGGCCTCAAGGGCCGCGCCCCCACCACCCCGGCGCACTACGCTGCGTCCGCGCTGCTGCCGGGGCTCGGCCACCTGCTGCGCGGCGAGTGGCGGCTGGGGATGACGCTGCTCATCTCCTGGGGGATCCTGCTGGGGCTCCTCTTCCTCTCCTGGAGCCGCATCGTGGGGATGCGCGCGCTGCGCCGCGTCCCCGTCGACATGTACGTGGCCGTGGCCTCGCTGGCCGCCCTCCTCCTGGTGGTGTGGGGGTGGGCGCTCTACGACCTGACGGTGCGGGCGAAGCGGCCCAAGCGGCTGCACGGCGACTCGCAGTGGTCGATCGCGGCCCGGCACTTCCGCAAGAACCGCCTGGCTATGGCGGGGCTCGCGGTGATGCTCCTGCTCTACGTGGTCACGCTGGTCACCCCGCTCATCGCGCCGTACGACCCCGCCGAGCAGGGGAACATCATCCTCAACCGCTACCTGGAGCCGTCGCTCCAGCACCTGATGGGCACCGACAAGTTCGGGCGCGACATCTTCTCGCGCGTCCTCTACGGGGCCCGCATCTCGCTCTCCATCGGCTTCGTGGCGGTGGGGATCAGCATCACGCTGGGCACCCTGGTGGGCGCCTTCGCGGGGTACTTCGGCGGCATCGTCGACAGCCTGCTGATGCGCTTCACCGACATGATGCTCTCCTTCCCCCGCCTGGTGCTGCTCATCGTGGTGATCGCGCTCTTCGAGCCCAACATCTACCTGGTGGTCACGGTGCTGGGCCTCACCGGGTGGATGGGCACCGCGCGGCTGGTGCGCGGGGAGGTGCTCAGCCTGCGGGAACGGGAGTTCATCCAGGCGGCCCGGGCGCTGGGGATGGGGGACGGGCGCATCATCTTCCGGCACATCATCCCCAACACCATGGCGCCGGTGATCGTGTCGGCCACGCTGGGGATCGGGCAGACGATCCTGACCGAGGCGTCGCTGTCGTTCCTGGGCCTCGGCGTGCAGCCGCCCACGCCCAGCTGGGGGAACATGGTGAGCGACGGGCGCGACGCGCTGATCAACGCCTGGTGGATCGCCACCTTCCCCGGCATCGCCATCGTGCTGACCGTGGTCGCCTTCAACCTGCTGGGCGACGGCCTGCGCGACGCGCTCGACCCGCGCCTGAGGACGTGAGCCATGGCGACGCAGTCCGTCCCGGCCGTCCCCCCGGCCGAGCTGACCTTCGAAGAGTTCCTGGACGCCTATGACGGGGTGCACGCGGAGTGGGTGGATGGGCAGGTCTACGTCATGAGTCCGGGGAACAAGCCGCAGTCCAGGCTCACGCGCTTCCTGGCGTCGATCATTCAGGATTGGGCCGAGGCGCACGAGCTGGGTGAGGTCTTCGTGGCGCCGTACACCGTGCGGGTTCGAGAACGGGCGGCCCGCGAGCCGGACGTGTTCTTTCTCCGCAGCGAGCACATGGACCGTCTTCACGGCACCTTCGTGGACGGCCCGCCGGATTTGGTGATCGAGATCAGCAGTCCGGGGAGCCGGGGGCTCGACCGTGGTGAGAAGTTCTTCGAGTACGCGGAAGCCGGAGTAGCGGAGTACTGGCTGATCGATCCGGAGCGGAAGAGGGTTGAGGCGTATCGGCGAGGCGGCGAGGGGGGGGCGTACGACCCGGTGCCGCTCGGCGAGCCGCCGGTACTGCGCTCCGAGGCGCTCCCCGGGATGGGGATCGCCGTGGAGTGGCTCTGGGCGGAGCCCCTGCCGAAGCAGGCGTGGGTCCGTGAGCAGTGGGGGCTCGCGTGATCGTCGTCCAGTCCGGGAAGGACGAGGTGGCCGAACATGGGAAGCTTGCCGGGAACGGGGGGCTGATTTGACCGAGATCAACGTGACGAGGGACGAGCGGGCCCGGCCAGCGGCCCCCGGCCGCGCAGACCGGCCGATCCTCCAGGTGGAGAACCTGAGGACCTACTTCCGCACCGACTCGGGCGTGGCGCGGGCGGTGGACGGGGTGAGCTTCCACGTGAACCCCGGCGAGACGCTGGGGATCGTGGGCGAGTCGGGGAGCGGCAAGAGCGTCACCTCGCTCTCGGTGATGCGGCTGATCCCCGTGCCGCCGGGGCGGATCGAGCCCGGCTCGCGCATCCTCTTCCGCAACGAGGCGGGAGAGATGGAGGACCTGGCGGTGGCGCCCGAGCGGCGGATGCGGCAGATCCGCGGCAACGACATCGCCATGATCTTCCAGGAGCCGATGACCTCGCTGAACCCGGTGTTCACCGTGGGCGACCAGATCATGGAGTCGCTCATGCTGCACCAGGGGCTGAACAAGCGCGACGCCCGCACCCGGGCCATCGACATGCTGCAGCTGGTGGGGATCCCCATCCCCCACCAGCGGGTGGACGAGTACCCGCACCAGCTCTCGGGCGGGATGCGCCAGCGGGTGATGATCGCCATGGCGCTGGCGTGCGACCCCAAGCTGCTGATCGCCGACGAGCCCACCACCGCGCTCGACGTGACCATCCAGGCGCAGATCCTGGAGCTGCTCAACCGCCTCCAGGAAGAGCTGGGGATGTCGATCATCCTGATCACGCACGACCTGGGGGTGGTGGCCGAGACCTGCGACCGGGTGATCGTGATGTACGCCGGGCAGGTGTTCGAGGAGGGCCCGGTGGACGACGTCTTCCACGACCCGCAGAACCCCTACACCGAGGGGCTGCTGCGCTCCATGCCCAAGCTGGGCGAGCAGATCGAGCGCCTGGCGGTGATCCCGGGCGTCGTCCCGTCGCCGACGAACTGGCCGGTGGGGTGCCGCTTCCACGAGCGCTGCCCGTACGGGTGGGAGAAGACCGAGCGCGAGGAGCCGCCGCTCTTCGAGATCGGCCCCGGGCGCAGGAACAAGTGCTGGCTGGTGGAGCACCCGGAGCGGCGCGAGGAGATCCGCCGCACCACCGGCGGCTTCACCCCGGAGGGCGCCCTCACCGGCACCGGCGCGCAGACGCCGCTGGCCGCCGACCCCGACGACCTGGACCCCGGCACGGGGGAGGTGGCCTGATGGCGTCCACGCCGGAGGGGCGCACCCCCGCGGGCGGCCGCGGCGCGGGCGACGGGCAGCGCAGCGGCGGCGAGCGGCCGGGCGAGCCGGCCACGGGGCTGGTCGGCGAGGGGATCGAGCGGAGCGCCGGCGGCTACCATTCGCACGCACCGGTGGACTGGAAGGGCGAGGCGCCGGAGCGGCGCGAGCTCCCCCCGGCCAAGGGCGACAGCGACCTGCGCGGCCAGACGCCCGACGACCTGGAGCCGCCCCCAGACGCGCTGCTGGTGGTGAAGGGGCTCAAGAAGTACTTCCCGATCCACAAGGGCTTCTTCAACCGCCACGTGGGCGACGTGCGGGCGGTGGACGGGGTGAGCTTCCACCTGCGCCGGGGCGAGACGCTGGGGCTGGTGGGCGAGTCGGGGTGCGGCAAGAGCACCGCGGGGCGCTCGATCCTGAAGCTGATCGAGCCCACGGCGGGGGCGGCGCTCTTCGACGGGCGCGACATCTTCCAGATGGACCGGGGCGAGCTCCGGCGGCTCCGCCGCAAGGCGCAGATCGTCTTCCAGGACCCTTTCAGCTCGCTCAACCCGCGCATGACGGTGGGCGACATGCTGCGCGAGGTGCTGGCCATCCACAAACTGGCGCGCGGGCAGAAGGCGGCCGACCGCATCGCCCAGCTCCTCTCGGTGGTGGGGCTGCGCCCCGAGCACGCGGTGCGCTACCCGCACGAGTTCTCGGGCGGGCAGCGGCAGCGGCTGGGGATCGCGCGGGCGCTGGCGGTGGAGCCCGAGCTGATCGTGTGCGACGAGCCGGTGTCGGCGCTCGACGTGTCGGTGCAGGCGCAGGTGATCAACCTGCTGCAGGACCTGCAGAACGAGTTCGGGCTCACCTACATCTTCATCGCGCACGACCTGTCGGTGGTGGAGCACATCTCCGACCGGGTGGCGGTGATGTACCTGGGCCGCATCGTGGAGTTGGCCGACAGCCGGGAGCTGTACCGCAACCCGCTGATGCCGTACACGCAGGCGCTGCTCTCGGCGGTGCCGATCCCCGACCCGCGGGCCCGGCGCCAGCGCATCGTGCTGGAGGGCGACGTCCCCTCGCCGGCCAACCCGCCGAGCGGGTGCCCGTTCCACCCGCGCTGCCAGCACCCGCTCAAGGACGCCGAGTGCGCGCAGATCGTCCCCCCGCTGGCCGACAAGGGCGGCGGCCACTTCGCCGCGTGCATCAAGGTGCCGCTGGGCGCCGGCTACCACGGCGACGGCGGCCGGCCGAACGGGCTGCCGGTGGTTCCCTCGCCCGGCGGCCCGCCGCCGCCGGAGCGGAGCGCGCCTCCTCCTCCGCCGGCCTGAGCCGCCGGGCCGGCGGAGACCGGGAGCGGGCCGCCCGACCGCCGGGCGGCCCGCTTCCGTTCGCGCCGCCCGACCGTTCTCGCGGTACGAAATGTCTTGACGCGAGCGCGGTCCGGGGAGCATCGTGCCTCAGGAGCCGGCGCTCTCGCCGGATCGGCGCGAGCCAGACTTTTTCCCCGGCCGGAGGGCGGTCATGCGCATCCTTCCGCGGTCCCTCGTCTTCTTCCCGCTCCTGGCGGGGCTGTCCGGCGCGCCCGCCCCGGCGGCGGCCCAGGGCCTGGACCTGCTCCCCCGCTTCGCCGCGCGGCTCACCTCGGGGTACGCGTCGCCGCTCGCCACGGGCGACACCGTGCGCGTGCGCTCGGTCCTGATCAACCTCTCCGACAGCACGCTCGCGGTGGATGTGCGCCCGTGCGAGATCCGCTTCGTGGGCGAGCTGGCGGTCGCGGACGTGGGCGGCGAGCGGGACTGCCGCGCGGACCCCGTCCGGGTCGCGCCCGGGGACTCGCTCTGGACCGAGCGGGCCTTCGTGGTCACCTCGCCGCCAGGAGAGTACCGGGCGGGGCTGCGCAACGGGGCCTTCGTGATGGGGAGGCAGTCGCCGTTCGGCGCGTCGGAAGGCTCTTCCACGGTCACGGTCGTCGAGCCCGGCGCCCGGATCGCCCTCCCTCCCTCCCTCGCGGACACCCGGCCCCCGGTGCGGGTCCCCTTCGTGGTCCGGTGGAGCGGCGAGCCGCGCGCGGACCTGACGGAAAGGGAGCTGGAGCGGATCGCGGAAGACGCCCTCAGCGTCCCGGGAGAAAGGCTGACGGCGCTGCCGCTGCACCCGGGCACGCCGGCCCTGGGACGGCTCGCGCACGTCCAGGTGTCGTTCGAACAGAGGGCCGGCGCCGACTTCAGGCTCTCCTTGGCCGTGGTGCATCCGCAGGCGGGAACGTGCCATTCACACGGCTTTAACTACAGCAGTAGCGTCGGCCTTTCACCCGCCCTGCTCGGCGCCATGATCGCGCTCCGGCTGCGCGACGCCTCCTCGTCCGCACGCTTCGCGCAATGCTTCCCCGGTAACGAGCCCCCGCTCGGGAGGTGATCCCGGCCCGGAACGCCGCGCGCGGGGCGGCGGAAAGGCGAGATGAGAGCGGGCCACCCGATGATCCGGGCGGCCCGCTCTTGTCTGCGGATTATCGGTCTATGCGGCCGAGGGACGATCAGTTTTCACGCCCCAGGAAACCGGTTCGCCCCGTGGCTCCGGCGGCTCGATCCCATCTTCGAGCATGGAGCCGATGTACAGCTCCATCGCGTCCTTCAGGTTCAGCAGGGCCTCTTCCGGCGTGTCTCCGTGAGACTGGCACCCCGGTAGCTCTTCCACGGAAGCCAGGAACAGCCGCTCGCCGCGCGTCCCCTGGTCGGGCGCCACACGCGTCGTGTATGGGAGCCGCAGGTAGTGCTGCATGTCGCGCGTCATTCCGCCTCTGATGCTGAATCTGGCAAAGACTTTCTCACGCAGAGTCAGCAGAGTCAGCGGAGAAGTTCTCTGCTAACTCTGCTGACTCTGCGTGAGGCCCGCTGTTTTCCAGGTCTGGTATGTGATATGGCGGATCAGCCTGATGTCCCACCAGCGAGGCAAGCAGGATTTCGGAATGCTTCTCCGCCACCTCGAGCAGCCGCTTCGTGGCTCCGTCCGGCTCGCGGTACTCGTTCTCCCACGCCTTAACAGTGCTCAGGCTGACGTTCAGCAGCTTGGCAAAGATCGGCTGGGAGACTCCCATCGACGTGCGCACCCTCGCGATCCGTTCCGCGTCGTAGTGCGGAGGCGGCCTCCACGTCGTGCTGCCGATTGATGATCGGCAGGTAATCGACGCGCGCGGGTTGCTTCTCGCCGCGATGAACTGCGAGCATCTCCTCGGCGGCTTCCACTAGGAGTTCTCCGAAGGTCTTCTCACCAAGATCCGCCATGGCCTGTCTGCCGAGACGAATGGGAAGGCACGAAACGGCTGAAAAATGCACGTGGTGGACACCCGGCGCAAGAGGCCAAACCGCCATGGGAGGCGTGACGGGCTAAACGGCAGCGGGGGCGGGCTCTACGGGCTCCGACGTGGACGCGGACGCGGGGAGCGCGTCGTCCGCCGGGGAGAGGGCGCGGCGGGTGTAGGTGGCGAGGAAGGCGCGGGCCTCCTCCAGGTCGGCGGGGCAGAGGAAGGCGGGGCCCAGCGCCTCGGCCCCCGCGAGCGCCAGCTCGAACAGGCCGCGCGCGGTGGACGCGATCCGCTCGTCGCGCAGGCCGAGCCGCCCGGCGCGCTCCAGGAGGGCGGGATCGGGATCTCCGGCGAGCTCGCGCGCGGCGGCGAAGGTGGGCTCGTGGTAGGTGAGGCCGCCCAGGAAGACGAGCGGCGCCGCGTACCACTCGGGTGGCACGGCGTCGAGAGAACGCACCTCCACGAAGCCCTTGGGGCGCACGTCGGGGAAGAGCGTGGTCAGGTGCGCGTGCCAGTCGTCCAGCGCCGCCGCGCCGCGCCCGTTCCAGTCGCGGAACGGCTCCCACTCGCCCGCCTCGCCCAGCAGGATGGCGGGCGCGTCGAGCGCGAAGTCCAGGTATTCGCGGACGGGATCGCCGCCGCAGGGGAAGATGCCGGTGCGGCCGCCGTCCAGCTCGCGCCAGACGCGCGCGCGGAAGCTCTTCTCGCCGGTGTCGGCGCCCATGTACACGGGCGAGTTGGCGAAGACGGCGGTGGCGTACGGCGCCAGCGCGTTCAGGAAGCGCCAGCGCGCCAGCGCGTCGCCGCACCAGTCCAGGTTGCACTGGAAGGCCGCGGTCTGCCGCATCATCCGCACGCCGCCGGTGCCCAGGTCTTCCATGAAGCGCGTCAGCCGGGCGTAGCGCGCGCCGGGGAGCTGCAGCGGGACGGCCTCGACCGGGCTCACCGGGTCGACGCCCACGCTCAGCAGGTCGATCCCCTGGTCGAGCGCCTCGCGGACCAGCGGGTACACCGTGACGCGCAGGCTCGCGAGCAGGGCCGACGCCGAGTGGAAGGGCGGCGCGGAGAGCTCGATCTGCCCCCCCGGCTCGAAGGAGAGCACGCCGCCGTCGGGGACCACGAAGCGCGGCGCGCCGTACGGCGAGGGCTCCTCGCGCCAGCCGTTGCGCCCGGCCAGGCGCCTGAGCAGCGCGAGCGTCGACGGCCCGCCGTCGGAGACGATGGGGACCGGGGCGCGCGTGTCGGCGTCCACCGGGATCAGCTCCACCTCGGCGCCGATGGCGGGCGGGCGCACCGTCCTGCGGCGGAAGCCGAAGGCGTTGTCGCGCAGGTCCGCGGCCAGGAGGGCGGGGTCGAGCGGCACGGCGGTGGTCAGGCGGGGGTGGCCAGGAGGAGCGCGTAGAGGCCCGCGCCGTCCGTCTCCCACGCGCGGACTTTCATCCCCGCGCCGGCGAGCATGGCGTCCACGCTGGCGCGGTCGTGCTTGCAGGAGATCTCGGTGCGGATCGTCTCCCCCGCGAACAGCCGGACCGGGCCCAGCCCCGGCACGTCGACCGTCTGCGGCCGGCGCGAGACCAGGTGCATCTCGATGCGGTGACGCCCGCGGTCGTAGAAGGCGCGGTGCTCGAAGGCGTCGGGATCGAAGTCGGTTCCCGCGGCGGCGTTCAGCACGCGCAGCATGTTGCGGTTGAACTCCGCCGTCACCCCCGCGGCGTCGTTGTACGCGGCCTCGATCACCGCCGGGTCCTTGCGCAGGTCCACGCCCATCAGGAACACGTCGCCCGCGGCCATGCGGCGGCGCACGCGGCCGAGCAGCGCCACCGCCTCGGCCGGGGTGAAGTTGCCGATGGTGCTCCCCAGGAAGGCGTGCAGCGTGGGCCGCGGCAGGATGTCGGGGAACTCGAACTCCGCCGTGATGTCGGCCACCACCGGGAGGACGTCGAGGGTGGGATACTCGGCGGCGAGGCGCGCGGCGGCGCTGTCGAGGAACTCGGCGCTCACGTCGACGGGGACGTACGCCGCGAAGCCGACGGCGCCCAGCATGGCGTCCAGCACGATGCGCGTTTTCTCGGCGCTGCCGGCGCCGAGCTCCACCAGGGCGCGCGGCCGGAGCTCGCCGACCCACTCCGGCATCCAGCGCAGCAGCAGCGCGCGCTCGGTGCGGGTCAGGTAGTACTCGGGGAGCCGCGTGATCGCCTCGAACAGCTCGGAGCCGCGCGCGTCGTAGAAGTACTTGGGCGGCAGCTCCTTCTGCGGGCGCGACAGGCCCTCGCGCAGGTCGGCCAGGACCGCGGGGTCGGCGGCGGCGGCCGGGAGGGAGGCGGCGGGGTCAGTCATCGCGCACGATCCGGAAGCCGCTGAAGATCTGCCGGCGGATCGGGTAGTCCCAGTTGCGGAAGGTGTTGCGGACGGCGCCGGGCCGGGTGGCCCAGCTCCCGCCGCGCAGCACCTTGTACTCGGGGCCGAAGAAGACCTCGGAGTACTCCCGGTACGGGAAGGTCTCGTAGCCGGGGTAGCCGCCGAAGTCGCTCGACGTCCACTCCCACACGTCGCCGATCATCCCGTAGCACCCGATCGGCGAGAGGTTGCGCGGGTAGGCGCCCACCTGCGCCGTGGCGAAGGAGAGCTGGTCGAGGTTGGCGTCGAGCGCGGTGGGCGGCTCGTCGCCCCAGGGGTAGGCGCGCTTCGTCTGCGT
Organism: Longimicrobium sp.; assembly: GCA_036389795.1. Classification (NCBI taxonomy): domain Bacteria; kingdom Pseudomonadati; phylum Gemmatimonadota; class Longimicrobiia; order Longimicrobiales; family Longimicrobiaceae; genus Longimicrobium; species Longimicrobium sp. Next base: position 3,297 of record DASVWD010000189.1, on the reverse strand, counting down.
CGCCGGGTCCCACGACGCGGCGGCCTCCCACTCCTGCTCGCTGGGGAGGCGGCCGCCGGCCCAGCGGGCGTACGCGTCGGCCTCGTACCAGCAGACGTGGCAGACGGGGCAGTTGGGATCGACCGGCGTCTCCCGGTCCATGCTGCGCGACCGCCACTCCTCGCCGCGCTTCTCCCAGAACTGCGGTGCCGTGAGGTCCGCCTCCTGCCGCCACTTCCACCCGGCCTCGGTCCACAGCTCGGCGCGCTCGTAGCCGCCGTCGGCGATGAAGCGCATGTACTCGCCGCCGGTGACCGGCCAGGCGCCGATGCGGAACGGCGCGAGCTCCACGCGGTGCCGCGGGCGCTCGTTGTCGTAGGCCGCGCTGCGGTCGTCGGTGCCGATCTCCACAGGGCCGCCGGGGAAGCGCACCATCCCGTCGGCGTCGGCGGGGACGGGGCGGCCGCGGGGGGGGCGGATGGCGCGGGGGGCGCGGTAGGGCGGCTCCTCCTTCAGCTGGAGCGCCTGGAGGATGGTCTCGTTGTGCTGGTACTCGTGCTGCGCCACCATGCGGTAGACGTAGCCGGCGCGGAGCAGCGGGCCGGCCTCGCCCGGGGCGCCGCCGTCTTCCAGCCGCTCCAGCACGCGCCGGCGCACCTCGGCCATCACCTCCAGGCTGTCGGCCAGGCCGGGAAGGCGCAGCTCGCCGCGGGTGGAGCGGGGGTTCTCGAAGGGGTTGAACATCCCCGGCATCTCCCCGAACTCCACCGGCCCTTCCAGGTTGCGCAGCAGCCACAGCTCCTCGAAGTGCGCGATGTGCCCCAGGTCCCACACGATGGGGCTCATCAGCCTGCTGTGCTGGGCCTGCAGCTCGGGCTCGGACACCGGCGCCACCAGCAGCAGCGTGCGCTCCCGGGCGTCCAGCAGCAGGGCCGCGATCTCGCGCGGCGTGGGGGTGCTTCCGTTGCTCGCGGGCATCGATCGGGCGGGGAGGGCGTTGTCAGCGTGGAAGGGCGCGTTGTAAGCTACGTGCGCGGGCTCCCCCGCGCCACGCTCTGCTTGCGCACGTCGCGCCGTCCCTGTGCCGGCTTTGTCACAAGATCCGGGCCGGGGGATTCGGCGCAAGCGCACCAGGAGAATCCATCCCATGACCAGACGGTTCCCGCCCCACCCCTCCTCCCCGTGAGCGCATTGCGCGACGTCGTCCTCGCCGCGGAAGGGGTGACGAAGCGCTACGGCCCGGCCGTGGCGCTGGACGGCGTGTCGCTCCAGGTCGGCGCGGGGGAGTGCGTGGCGCTGGTGGGCGAGAGCGGGTCGGGAAAGACGACGCTGCTGCGCTGCTTCAACCGCATGACCGAGCCCGAAGCGGGCGCCGTACGCGTCGACGGCGCGGACGCGCGGTCGGTGGACGCGGTGGAACTGCGGCGGCGCGTGGGCTACGTGCCGCAGGACGGGGGGCTGCTGCCGCACTGGACGGTGCTGCGCAACGTGGCGCTCGTCCCCTGGCTGCTGCGCGACGGCCGGGCGGAGCGGCGGGCGGCGGAGGCGCTCGGGTGGGTGGGGCTGCCGGCGGAGGCGTTCGGCGGGCGGTGGCCGCGGGAGCTGTCGGGCGGGCAGCGGCAGCGGGTGGCCATCGCCCGGGCGCTGGCGGCGAGCCCGTCCATCGTGCTGCTCGACGAGCCGTTCGGGGCGCTGGACGCCATCACCCGCGCGGAGCTGCAGGAGGCGTTCGGCGAGCTGCGGCGCCGGCTGGGCATCACCGCCCTCTTCGTCACGCACGACCTGCACGAGGCGGCGCTGCTGGCGGACCGCATCGCCGTCCTCCGCAACGGCCGCATCGAGCAGGTGGCCGCGCCGGCCACCCTCGTCGCCGCGCCGGCGACGGAGTACGTGCGCGACCTGCTGGCGCGGGCGAGGCTGAGAGGGGAGGAATCTCAGCGATGAGAAAGCCCGTTCATCCTCTCGGGTCTTCCGTCGTCCCGCTTCCGACCGGGGGCGGATGAATCCGCGGCGACAACTGCGCAAAGTCCGCCTTCGCGGACTCCTCCAGCGCGGGGGCCGGCTCCGGCACGGGCAGGCTGGCTCCAGGCGCGAAGCGCGCGGGCGCAGCCCGCTCGTCCGCGCAGGCGGACTGCGTGTGGTCGTTGCCGCGGTTTCAACCGCCCGGAGATCGAGCCGAGTCTCACCGCTGAGGCTTCTGCTCCAGTTCGGATTCCTCCTCCTGCTCCTCGACTGCCTCGTCGTCTCCGGGACGGCGGCGCAGGCGGGCCCGATGCGGCAGGCGGGGGGCGGGCGGCCGGTGATCGTGGCGTCGAAGCCGTTCGGGGAGAGCTACCTGCTGGCGGAGATGTTCGCGCAGCTCCTGGAGGCGCGCGGGCTCGCCGTGGAGCGGCGGCTGGGGCTGGGGGCGACGGAGATCGCGTTCGCGGCGCTGCGCTCCGGGGCGATCGACGTCTACCCCGAGTACACGGGCACCGGGCTGCTGGCGATCCTGGACCGCCAGCCGATCCCCGATGCCGATTCGGTCTTCGGGATCGTGTCGCGCGAGTTCGAGGCGCGCTGGGGGGTGCACTGGCTGCCTCCGCTCGGCTTCGAGAACACCTACGCCATCGCCGTGCGGCGCGAGACGGCGCGGCGCTACCGGCTCGCCACGCTCTCGGACCTGGCGCGCGCCTCGCCCCGGCTGGTGGCGGGGCTCACGCCGGACTTCATCGGGCGGCCGGACGGGCTGCCGGGGCTCACGCGCGCGTACGGCCTGCGCCCGCGCGAGGTGCGCTCGCTGGTACAGGCGGTGAAGTACCGCGCGCTCGCCGAGGGCGCCGTGGACGTGGTCGACGGCTACTCGACCGACGGCCTGCTCGCCCGCTACGACCTGGTGGTGCTGGAGGACGACCGCCGCTTCTTCCCGCCCTACCAGGCCGCCGCGCTCGTGGGCCCGCGGATGTGGCGCGACTCGCCGCGCGGCGTGGCGGAGCTGTCGCGGCTCAGCGGACGGCTCGACGAGCGGCGGATGCGCGTGCTGAACCGCCGCGTGGAGGTGGACGGCGAGCCCGTGGCGCGGGTGGCCGCCGACGCGCTGCGCGAGCTGGGGCTGCTGGAGGGGGAGGCCGCTCCGGGCGCGCGCCCGGCGGCGCGGGGAGGCGGCGGGTCGCTGGGCGGATACCTGTGGGAGCGGCGGACGCTGCTGGCCGGGCTCACGCTGCGGCACCTCTTCCTGGTGGCCGCCTCGCTGCTGGGCGCGATCGTGGTGGCGGTGCCGCTGGGGGTGGCGCTGGAGCGGGTGCGGCCGGCGGGGGCCGAGGCATGGGTCCGCGCGGT
>DASVWD010000188.1 GCA_036389795.1 Longimicrobium sp. | reverse complement strand
TCGCCGCGGCGCGTGCGGGAGGGATCGCAGGGCGCTGCGCCGCGCGGCGTCCGGCCGGCCCGGAGACCGCCGGCCCGTCATCGCCGCCCACCCGGAACCGGGACACCTCGTCCTGCAGCTGCCGCGCGATCTGCGCCAGCTCCTCGGCGCCGGCGCTCATCTCCTGCATCGAGGCGTTGATCTCCTGCACGGCGGCCGCGGCGTCCTCGGCCGCCGTGGCGTTCGCCTGCGACAGCTCCACCACGCTGGACCGGCCCCCGCCGTCCTCTTCCGCCGGATCGAGACCCGCCAGCGCCAGGGCGGCGAGGCTGGAGCGCGCGATCCCCTCCGCCGCGCGGTTGATCTCGCCCACGTCGGCCATCGTCTGCTCCACCACCGAGAGGATCTCGCCGAGCGCGGAGCCCGCGCCCGCGGCGCGCGACGAGCCCGCCTCCACCTCCGCGGTGCCGCGCGCCATGCTCTCCACGGCGCGCGCGGTCACCCCCTGCACGTCGCGGATCAGCTCGGCGGCCTCGCGCGCGGAGCTGCCCGACTGCGTGGCCAGCTTGCGCACCTCCTCGGCCACCACCGCGAAGCCGCGGCCGTGCTCGCCGGCGCGCGCCGCCTCGATCGCGGCGTTCAGCGCCAGGAGGTTGGTCTGCGCCGCCATGTCGGTGATCACCTGCGTGATGCTCCCGATCCGCGCCGAGTAGTCCTGCAGCTCCCCGATGCGGGCGGCGGTCTCGAGCACCGTCTCGCGGATCATCCGCAGGCTGTCGACCGCCTCGCCGATCACCCGCGAGCCGTCGCGGGCCACGCCCAAGGCGCGCTGCGACTGGCCGGAGACGCCCTCGGCGCGGCGGACCACGTCGTCGATCGAGCGCGCCATCCGCCCCAGGGCCTCGGCCATCAGCCGGGTGCTGCGGGCCTGCTCCTGCGCGCCCGCCGCGGCCTGGGCGAAGGAGGCGGCCACTCCCTCCGCGGCGCCCGTGACGTGCTCGGCGGCGGCCGTGAGGCCCTCGGCCACCCGGGCCACCTCTTCCGCGCGGCCGCGCACGCTCAGCACCGCCGAGCCCAATCGCTCGGTGCCGCCGTTGATGGCGGCCACCGCGTCGCCCACGGCCCCGGCGCCCCGCTCGGCCCGCGCGGTCAGGTCGCCCTCGCCCACCCGCTCGGCCATGCGCATCAGCGCCTCGGCCTGGCGAGTCTCCCCCGCCAGCAGCCGCGCCATGTAGACCAGGATGGCGACCTCGAACACCACCCAGGCGGCGTGCACCGCCACGATGTGCCAGCCCGTGTGGTCCTGGAAGACGCGCAGGTGCGACCCGTGTCCCGTCGTCTGCCCGAGGTTGAACCCCACGTGGTGCAGCGAGACCACCAGGGCGCCCCAGACGGGGAGGCGCCAGTCGCGGTACATCAGCAGGAAGGCCAGGATGGCGAAGATGTGGAAGTGCATCTCGATCATCCCGCCCGTCTGGTGGATGATGAGCGCCGAGATCAGGAGCAGCGTGGTGGCCACCGTCAGCCGCGCCCCGAAGCTCCCCGCCCAGCGCCGCGCCGCGAAGACGCCCGCCGCCACGCACGGCAGCCCCCAGACGAGCACCTCGGTCCAGGTCCCGCGCACGAAGGCGAGCGCCGCCATGAGCGGCACGTGCGCCAGCAGCAGCCACGAGAACATCCGGTCGGTGCGCCGGTAGTTCTCCTCCAGCAGCCTGCCGCCGCCGTCGGCGGGGCCGGAGCGGAAGCGTCCGGCCGGGTCGCCGGCGCGGCGGCCGAAGAGGCGGATTCCGGCCAGGGACAGGGTGTGCGGATCCTGGGAGGTCGGGCTCATGTTCCGGATCGGCGGGCGTGGGTCGGCGGCCGGCAGGGAGGGAGGCGCCGGCCGCGGGGAGGGTCGAGGGGGAGCTGTCTCGGGAACGCGAGGACGGAACAGGAGATTAGGGGGTGCGGGACACCCGCGAAAGCCCCGGCCCGAAACGGGTCACAACGCAGAAATTCCCTTTGCCGCGAGCACGTGCGGCACGGCCCGGGCCCCCTCGGGGCACACACCTTATCCGCCCGTACGAACCTGGCCGCGGCGGGGACCGGTGCGGCTGTCCGGCCCGTCGGCGAACCCGGCGCGTTCCCGATCGGGAACGTGTCTTCGGATCCCGGCGGGCCGCGGGAGGCCGAGAGGAAAGGGGAAGAACGAGGCGCGGGAGGATCAGCCCTGGCCGGAGCGGCCGCCCTGGGTGCGCTCCCACAGCTCGCCGCGGGCGGCCCAGAGGAAGGGGAAGAACGAGGCGCGGGAGGTGGCCATGCGGTCCAGGTAGCGCACGCCGGTGGTGCTGGCGGTGCCCTCCACGTCGGGGCCGATGGTGCGCTCGGCGGTGCGGGCGTGCACGAAGCGCCAGATGCGCACCTCCTCGTCGTACTCCAGGAGCGCCTCGGCCAGGTGCGCCAGGTCCCAGTGCTCGGCGCCCTGGTGCGAGGCCTCGTAGACGTCGGCCGGGCCCACGCCGCGGCGGGCGAAGAGCGCCTCTGCGGCGGTGGCCACCGAGGGCGCGTCCCACAGCTCGGCCAGGCGCGGCGTCCACACGCCCACCAGCGGGCCCGTGGAGTCGTCCGCGCGCGGCTCGCTCTCCAGGAAGCGGCGGAACTCGGGCTCGCGCGCGCCGGAGAGGATCTCGATCTCGTGCCACTGGCCGCTTTCGCCGCCGCTGGCGGGGACCAGGTGGTGGCGGAAGGCGTAGAAGCCGCCCAGCGTCATGGTCTCCAGCACGCGCATCATCGGCGAGAACAGCCGGACCACGGCCGTGCAGCGCTGCACCAGCCAGGTGGCCAGCCCCGCGTCGCCCGCGTCGAGCGCGGCGATCACGCGCGGCAGGTCGGTGCGCAGCTGCGTGAACCACAGCTCGAACGCCTGGTGCGTCACCACGAACAGGTGCTCGTCGGGGTGGCGCGCCTGGTCCGGCCCGGGCTGGAGGGTGAGCAGCGTCTCCAGCCCCAGGTACGAGCAGTAGTGGGTCTGGCCCGGGTCGCGGACCCGGTGCCCGCAGGCGAGAGTGTGCACGTTGCGAGTGCGTGAGTGCGTAAGTGCGTGAGTGACCTCGCGCATGCTGCGGCGCGGGTGCCGGAAAGAGACGGCGCGGGGCGGGATCGTGCAAGGTGTGGAGGCGACGAAGGCCCGCCGGGGAGGCGGGCCGTCGCACTACGCACTTCGCACTTCGCACTCACGCACTCACGCACTC
>DASVWD010000187.1 GCA_036389795.1 Longimicrobium sp. | reverse complement strand
CCGCCGCCACGGCGGCGAGCGCGAGGGCGGCGGGGGCGCGGCGGGGGCGGGCCGGCGGCCGGGCGGGCCGGGCGAGGGGGGGCATGCGTCCTCCGGTGCTGCGGTGGGTAGTGCGCCCGGCGGCGGGGTGCTCGCGCGCCGGCGGGCGGAGCCATATGTATTCTGTATACCTGGGTGAGGATGCGGGGCGGCGCGCGGGGACGCAAGATGGGGCCCTCTCCCCCGCGCGGCCCCGGTCGTTCGTTCCACACGACCAGGGGCCGCGCTCCCCTCTCCCAGGTCTGGGAGAGGGTGGACACGACGGGGATCGGTGTGGGGGGCTGGCTGTTCCCCGTCCCCTGTTCCCTGGGGTCGCGTGAGGGATGCGCGCCCGGAGGGCCGGGACAGGGGCGCGCCGTGGGGTTTGGCGCGAACCTGGCCCGGCGCGGTTGGGCACAGTCGTATCGTGCCCTACCGCGCGCGCAGCCCGGCCCGGAGCGCAGCGGAGGGACACGCCCGGAACCCAAGTGCGTGAGTGCGGGAGTGCGAAAGTGCGAAAGTGGCTGAGGTGACGATGCGAGCGTTCACCGGGGTGGGCCTGATCCTCGTCTGGACCTCGAGTCTGCAGGGGCAGGCGGGGGATACGCTGGGGCGCGACACGGCGGCGTACCGGCTGCCGGAGCTCACGGCGGTGGCCACGCGGGCGCCGGCGCGCATCCTGGACGTGCCGCTGGCCGTGACCGTCATCGGGCGGCGCGAGCTGGAGGGGGCCAACGGGCTCCGGGCCGACGCGGCACTGCGCGCGGTGCCCGGGGTGCTGGCGCAGTCGCGCTCGGGCGGGGTGGACGTGCGCATCACCATCCGCGGCTTCGGGGCGCGCGGGGCGGGCGACCGCTCGAACGCGGGGACCACGCGCGGCATCCGCATCCTCCAGGACGGCTTCCCCGAGACGGAGCCCGACGGGCGCACGGCGCTGGACCTGGTGGACCTGGCGGCGGTGGAGGGGGTGGAGGTGGTGCGCTCCAACGCGTCGGCGAGCTGGGGGAACGCGGCGGGCGGGGTGGTGAGCTTCTCGACCGTGCCCGCCTTCGAGCGGCCGTTCCTGGGCGCGGTGCAGCAGGCGGGCGGCTTCGGGCTCTTCCGCGAGGCGGTGCGGGGGGGCTGGACCGTGGGGGCGGGGCGGCTCTGGCTGGCGGCGGTGCGGACGGACTTCGCGGGGTGGCGCGAGCAGTCGGAGAGCGAGCGCTCGCTGGTGAGCGCGGGGGCGCTGGCGCCGCTGGGCGGGCGCACGCTGCTGCGCGTGCACGCGGCGGCGGCCGACAACGCCTTCGGCATCCCCGGGCCCCTCACCCGCGCGGCGCTGGAGGCGGACCCCGAGGCGGCGAACCCCGTCTACCGCGAGCGGCGGGAGCGGCGCCACAACCGGGTGGGGCGGCTGGGGGCGGCGCTGGAGCACCGGGCGGGCGAGGGCGTCTGGCTCTCGGCGTCGGCGTTCGTGAACCCCAAGCGGCTGCTGCGCTCGGAGCGGGGGACGTTCCGCCGCTTCGAGCGGGTGCACCTGGGCGGGAGCCTGGGGGCGCGCTGGGAGCACGCGCTGGGCGCGGGGGCGCGGGGGACGCTCCAGGCCGGGGTGGACGAGGCGTGGCAGGACGGGCCGGCGCGCTTCTGGTCGCTGACTCCCGAGGGGGAGCGGGGGTCGGAGCTCCGGACCGACAAGAACGAGGGGGCGAACAACTTCGGGGTGTTCGCGCAGGAGGTGCTCTCGCTGGGGGAGCGCCTGGACCTGACGCTGGGGGCGCGCTGGGACGCGATCGCCTATTCGGTGCGCGACCGGCTGAACCCGCGGCTGGACGACCGCCGGACGTTCGCGCGGCTCTCGCCCAAGGTGGGGGTGGTGTGGCGGCTGTCGCCGGAGCGGAGCGTGTACGCGGCGCTGGGCGGCGGGGTGGAGGCGCCGGCGGGGAACGAGACGGACCCGGCGAGCACCTTCGGGCAGGACACGGTGACGGCCATCAACCCGCTGCTGGAGCCGATCCGCTCGACCACCTGGGAGGCGGGCTTCAAGGAGCTGGGCGCGCGGCCCACGGGGTTCGTGCGGGCGCTCCGCTACGACCTGGCGCTCTACTGGACGGAGGTGCGCGACGAGATCGTCCCCTACCGCGGGGGGCGCTTCTACTTCAGCGCCGGGCGGGTGCGGCGACGCGGGGCGGAGCTGGGCCTGCAGGTGCGCACGGCGCCGGGGGTGGAGCTGGAGGCGGCGCTCACCGGGGCGGACCACCGCTACACGGCGTACGTGGTGGACTCGGTGCACTACGGCCGCCCCGGGCGCCTGGCCGACTACGGGGGGAACCGCGTGGTGGGGGTGCCCGCCTCCTGGGGCTCGGGGGCGCTGCGCTGGGCGCCGGCCGCGCCGGGCGGGCCGGAGCTGGAGCTGGGCGTGCAGCGGGTGGGCGGCTACTGGGCCGACGACGCCAACACGGTGCGGGTGCCGGGATACACGCTGTGGAGCGCGGGGGCGGCGCTGCGGGCGTTGCGGCTCGGGCGCGGGGCGAGCGCGCGTGCGAGCGTTCGAGTGGAGAACCTGGGCAACGAGCGGTACGTGGCCTCGGCGTTCCTCAACCCCGACGTGGTGGACGGCGAGCCCGTGGCGTTCGAGCCGGGGCTGCCGCGGCAGGTGGTGGTGAGCGTGGGGGTGGGGTGGGGGCGGTGAAGGTCAGAGGGCGAGGCAAACTGACTCACCACATGGGAAGGCGGCCCTCGTATCCCGGAAGAGCTCCAATCGTAGTCCGACGAGCTGATCGGCCCGGACATGAGAACGTGCCTACCTCAATTGGTATCAACAAGCCGGAGAACGAACTCTGAGGGTCGGTCCCGGTGGCGCGTGACATTCTCAACTGTCAGACGTCCGAGATAAGTGAAATCAGAGTGGTGGCGCTCTCGATAAAACAGGTGTATCTCGTCATTCCATCTGGTAGCAGCTAGCATTCTATCCTCTGCGGAGTGATCCTTCGGACCCTCCCAGGTTAGCCTGTTTCCCTCAAGATAGTTTCGATACTGCGAGACAGTCGGCTGCTGATCGCGAGTAACAAACAGGATTATAAAAGACTGCCCCCTTGGAGTCACAACGCCCTTTGAAATAGCTGTTGCGCTCTCATATCCCCACGCTTGGGCCAGTTCGTTCCGCGAGTATCTCTGATTCAGGCGGATGTTGGCAAAGGAGACGTTCGGCATAGGTATTCGATTGGTAATAGGTTAGATCCAGCGCGCAGTAGTGCGTCATTTCCCCAGTACCCGAGTGGAACTGGAACCAGCGATAGACGCAAGCTTTTGCGCCACAGCATCTTGGATATGCGCTGCGGTATCTTCCAGATCGATTCCGGTGCTATGCTCCCATACCCGAATGACCTGCCAACCCAATTCGGCGAGTTCGGCGTCTACACGGCGATCTCGCTGTACATTTCGATGTAGCTTCTCGGCCCAGAATGCTGCATTCGCCTGCGGCATACTCCCATGCTGAGGACAACAATGCCAGAAGCAACCGTCCACAAACACAGCGATACGGGCTTTCGGGAAAGCAAAGTCGGGGCGACCCGGTAACCTGGGATGAAGTCGGTAACGTAATCCCCGAGACCAGAGTGCACGCCGAAGTTCTATCTCCGGAGCCGTGTGCCTTGTACGGACGCGCGCCATCTGCTCACTCTTTGATAGCGGCCCCCGCGGTTTTCGTCGAGCTGAATGCCTACGTACCTTGTGCATCAGAAACCGTACGACGCTTCGTTTGAGCTCGCCCACCGGCGACGCGTTCGAGTTCCTCCAGCATTTCGCTGGATCTCGCAACAGCTGCTGCCTGCGGAGACGCTTCCCAGTCTGCAACCTCCTGCAAGAAATCTTCGTGCCCAATTGCAGGGGTTACAAGATCCTGGTCAAAATCAACTTGGAGGAGTAATGGGAAGCGAACCGCCTGCCCGCTAACAATCCCTTGGCCCGGACCAAAGCCAGGAAGCAAGCGGCTGTCCGCCTTAGTTAAATTCTCCATTACTTTCTCGACAAATCCCTGGTCGCGTGGATTCACCAGTCGAAAGATCAGGAACGTGTTGCATTGCGAAAGGGTTGTTTCGTCTAGCCGGCTGGGGCGCTGACTGATAAGAAGGAGCCCGGTGCCGAACTTCCGACCTTCGGTGATTACCTTTCGAATTACCTCAACCGAAGGAGTGCCCGCCTGCCCCTCACCGTGAGAGGGGATGAAGTTGTGTGCTTCCTCAATAACCGCCAGGAACGGCGGAATACGATTACTCATGGAAGCACGGTGTTCGAATAGGTGCTTCAAAACCACCGCGACAATGGTCGATTGCGTGAGATGGTCATATCCCCCGAGGTATAGAATGCTGACTTGACCAGGCTGCGCGAAATTTTCCGGTTCAGTTGCCGGGTCAGGCATTGGTTCAAACGGGAGATCCGTTTGTTGTCGTAGTCTCGCATTGGAAGTGTTCATTGCTGCAAGATAGCTCTGAACAATCTTCAATCCACGTCTAACAGCCGGCAGTGTACCACGATGGCCGGCGCTAAGCCGGTCAACTTCCTGAAGGAGTCGGTCGATAAACGTGTTCACGTCTATTCCAGTGGAAGTAAGCGGGACGTTTTCAAGCGCCTCTTGATACTTCTCCTTTTGGACATCTGTGAACCCTTGAGTCATCTGCGCAACAAGATAGCCGATAAGATCACGATTCTCCTCTTTGACAGAAAGGTGGGGGAAGAAGAGACGAATTTTGTTTTGAGGGAATAGGTCGCGGCGTGCCCAAAGCCCCAGGTAATCTCCATGTGGATCGATTATAACGAGGGGATAGCGGGCATTTAACAGCTCGCGAATAACTCGCCGAGCCGCTACGGTTTTCCCACCCCCGGTCATGGCCAGAATCGCCATGTGGCGAGCTACAATCGCATTTGTTTTTAGCCGGACCTCCACATCCTCTCGTCCGATCAAACTTCCAAGACGCAGTCGGTGCGTGTCCTCGTCTCCGGTGAGAAACGACTTTATCGCCTCGGACGGAGGACGACGCACCTCGGCTCCCGGATGCACCGGATAGCTGAGAGGCAACACCTTCTTTAAGTCGCCTGTATCCGAGGAGCCAAGGACCAATACTCTCCCCTCGATCTGGTCGCGCGAGTAGGAGAGGACTGTGTCGATCAGTCCCACGCTCTCATCCGCGAGTTCCTGGCCAGCTTCTGCAGGTAAGAACGGGTTAAATCGAGCCAGTTCGACAATACGGCCCCACACCAATACAGACTTTCGTCTATCCCCCGAAGGTACATCCATCTGCACACATACCAAATCGCCGAGTTTTGCCGCAAAACTCCGGAGTACAAACCGAAACTCCTGCGGCGAAGTGTTGCCGACGACAGTCCCGATGTGAAATCCGAAAGACTTTGCTGCCATTCGTCAGTCCTCCGAAGGGTTTTAGGCCTGAGGCCGGTAGAAAAAGTCTCGCGGCGTACGCGCTAAAAATTGCCGCACCTGCGCCACAATATTGGAATCACCGGTCTGTAGTGCTCGTAAGAGAACATCGGCAGCGATCCTCGCCGACACACCGCGTGAAAGCCAGTCGGGCACCTTGGCGTACTTGTCTACAATATCCAGTCCAACTGGAAAAGCGTAGCGTGGAAGCAAACGGGAGGTGTGATACAATAACCGCAGTACCCGTGCTGCGTCACCAAATGCAGCAGAATTCATTTCAATCCGATATGGGAAATTACTAGCCGATGTCTTTAGTATGGTGGCGTATGGGCTTGGATACTGCTTCACTACCTCCTGCCACCGTTCGCGTGCCCTGCGAGGGGGATTTTTCGGGATCCGGATCGGATTCAGATACTCACCTTCCTGAAGAACGCAGCCGAATAAGAAATCATCTGATATATCAAACCGTTCTACAATGTCTTTGATCTTCTTGGCGTGATTGACTGTGATCCGGCGTTCTTCGACAAGGCTGTCGAGGACTGCTCGGGTTAACCAACGACCGGCCGTTCTTTCCACCACACCTACCATTGGAACAGAAGAGGCGTACACGTTCTGCATAACCACGCCATAAACAGCCATGAACTGATTCCACAGAACTGCTCCCCTAGGTGTACGGGGAATACCTGATAGTAAACCAATCGTAGAATCCTCGGTGATGCCGTGTTTTCGTAAAAAATCCGGATCAAGACATGGAATGAAATTGGGCTCACCCTCATCGTACTGAGTGAACTGGTTTACGAGAGGTCCGTGTAAAAACAGGAAAGCAATATCCTTTCGATCTTCAACATACCGAAGTGCCGTTAACGGTTCCAGGACGTAGCGAGCGGCTTCCTGTAAGCGCTTCCGGTCCGGTGGTTCTCCTGCTCCTCCGCCTTCGACATCCTGAACCAGATCACCGAGAACATACGGCGCAAGGTGCCAGTCTTCTCTTTTGTCTAAATCTGCCTCGCCCGGACAGACGGAATAGACCCCCACTCGCAGAGCAAGGGGTTCCGCACTCGGGACACCAGAAATACGTGCCACACCACCATCCGCAAAGGCGATGCGTTCTCCGATAACCTCAGACCAGAATTGCGCATGATTACGTCTTATTTTCTGAATACGCACCGGACCTACATCACTGCTTGTCAGCAGCAGGCGCAACTGCTCAGCCGTAGTGCGAAGTATTAAGGGAAAGTCAATGTTCTCTTTGCTAGAAAGCGATAGCACATGTGCAAACAGTGGAACAAGAATATGCGGGTCATGGACGAACTGCTCAGCATTGGTGCCGAAGAGTTCCGCATCGCCGCTCGCAACGAGATCGTGAAAGGCGGTGTAAATCTCTTCCGCCTCGATTGTTGTGAAATCTACCGGTGGGACATCGTACGCGCTAAGTCGGAGCGTCGGCTCGGCTGAAGAAACAAGCTCAAATAAATCCCCGGTCGCCGGTGTGATAACGCATCGTGCTGCCTTTGGAGACCCCTCTATGAAGAGCAGCAAATACTCCGTTTCGTCTGGCAGTTGAAACGCATACTCTGCGAGCATCTCCGATTTCAGGAAGGTCTCGTCTTTCAGACGGACCGCCCGAACTTCCTCCATAAGCAGTTTGCCGTCTGGGTGCCGCAGTTTCAGATAAATGCAGCAGTCATCATGTACCCCCGGCATCACCGGTCCTATCGGAAACAAGTGCTGCTGCCGGAGGCGCTTCTTATGTGCTGCTGAGCCGAGAAGCCACTCTCGGGAGAGCACGACAGCAAAATGTCCGTTCATCTTGAAATTACGAGAGGTTGCCCTGAGTAGGCCAGTTCCTTACCTGAGGCCGTGCCGAGGATGGCTCCCACCGGGTCAGGCGCAGCTGCTTCTCCGTAGCCCAGTTAGTCTGCGCGTTTCAACAGTATCGGTGGTGCCAACTTCTGGCAAGTATGCCCTAGCGGTTGCCGAGAAAAGTATTGACGTCTAGTAAACAGAGCGGTATTTTCGCGCGCAACGCGCGCGGATTCTTGATTCTGATCCGCTGACCTTTCATCGCCGAGTCTTCCCGAACCATGCCTCGACATCCCGTTCGTCGCCGGAAGCCTATTGCAATTGATCTTTTTGCGGGATGTGGGGGGTTGACAGTTGGTTTGAAGAAAGCTGGCTTTCGTGTACTCGCAGCCGTGGAAATCGATCGTTTAGCCGCAGAGACCTATCGAGCTAATCATCCCGGTGTTGTAATGTGGCGATGCGATATTCGACAGCTTACGACCGCACAGATCCTCAAACGTCTTAAACTCAAGCCAGGTGAACTCGACCTTTTGGCTGGGTGCCCTCCATGCCAGGGATATTCGACGATCCGCACCCACAATCGACCGAAGCCAGTAGAAGATTCGCGAAACGATCTAATCTTCGACTTCTTGCGGCTTGCTCGCGGGCTTCGGCCTCGCAGCATCATGTTAGAGAATGTTCCGGGCCTACAAGATGATGACCGCTTTACAACTTTTTGCGAGAAGCTAGGCAGGTTAGGGTACCGTTGCAAGCACATTGTATTGGATGCCGCTGAATACGGTGTTCCACAACGCCGTCGTCGTCTGATTCTTCTCGCTGCGAGGAGGGGAATCATCTCTCCAGCTCCGCCTGAAATGGAATCTCGCCATGTGATCGATGTCATCGGTGATATGCCACCAGCGGGTGAAAGTGGAGACAATTTACACGATCTTCCGGAATCCCGAACTGAACGCATAAGGGAACTTATAGCTAACGTCCCCAAAGACGGAGGAAGCCGAAAGGATTTAGGGGTTGAATTCCAGCTTGAGTGTCACAAGCGAACTGACGGATTCAAGGATGTTTACGGCAGGATGGCTTGGCATGACGTGGCTCCCACTATCACGGGCGGGTTTGTTAACCCGTCCAAGGGACGGTTCCTGCATCCAGAGGAGGATCGGACTATTACCTTGCGTGAAGGTGCACTACTGCAAACGTTCCCGGAAACATACCGTTTCTCGCTCAAGCGCGGCAAATTTGCAGTAGCAGAAATGATCGGGAATGCACTCCCCCCTGAATTTATCGCTCGTCATGCTTCACAGGTGCGAGCGTTCCTCCTGCAGCGGCGAATCCAGGCACCCTAGAGTCTCGCCACCTCCGGCTGGGCTTCGGTCTTGATTTTGCCAGCCCAGTAGGAGCGTTTGCGGGGCGGATCCCCACGGATACCCAGAATCGTTCTTCGCACACGGGGGGCGGCGGTGGGTGACGCGGCATCGGTCGGGCTGCGGAAGGCGGCGGGGCGGAAGCGCGCCCGCTGGCTCCTGCTCGCCCTGCCGCTGGCGATCGTTGCGGGGGTGCTGCTGGCACTGGCCTCGCCGACCGGGGTCTCCGGGCCGTTCAAGGCGCCGGCGGGGCCGCCGGATACGCTCCGCGGCACCCGCATGGCGGTGCCCAAGACGCCGCAGCTCCTCAAGGCCGCCTACCTGGAGCGCGCCGTCGCCGCCCGCAACGCGCGCGACACGCTCGCCGCCGTGTACGTCACCCGCTACAACATCACCCACACCCTGGCGCGCTCCATCGTCGACGCGGCCATGGAGGCCGGCATCGACCCCGAGCTGGCCTTCCGGCTGATCCGCGTGGAGAGCGTGTTCGACCCCGAGGCCGAGAACCCCGGCGGGGCGCTCGGGCTCTGCCAGCTCATGCCGGGGACGGCGCGCGACCTGGACCCCGAGGTGGACACGAAGGAAGAGCTCCTGGAGCCGCGCACCAACATGCGCCTGGGCTTCAAGAACCTCCGCGACATGATCCTTCGCTACGAGGGCGACGTGCGCCTGGGGGTGATCGCGTACAACCGGGGCGAGATCGCCGTGGACCGCGCGCTCAAGCGCGGCCGCGACCCCGAGAACGGCTACAGCGAGCACGTGCTGGGCCCCCGCGCCCACGGCGGCAAGCCGTACCGCGGGAAGGGCCTGCTCGAGCCGCGCGCCCCCTCCGCCGCCGCGCGATAAGGAATCCCACACTTACCCCCGCCGGCCGCCGGCGACGTCGAGCCCCGCCGCCCGGAGCCGCCCTCGGCGGCGTCCCGTCGGGAAGCTCGGGACGCCAGTTGCGCTTGCGCCCGGGAGCGTGCACTTTGTTCACTTTCCGCCCGGCGCGGCTCCCCGCCCGCCGACCGCAAAGTGCCCTCCGACCCCGGTATCCGCGCATGTTCTCCCGCTTCCGCCGTCCCGCCGCACCGCCACCCTCCCGGACTTCCGCGGACGAGCCGCGTATCGCCCCCCTGGACGACGCGGCCGTCCGCGCCGTGCTCGTGATCGCCGCGGCGCTGGACGCCGCCCCGCGGATTGCCCGGGCGCACGGCGGATGCGAGATCGCCGGCAACGTTCGCGCGGGGGCCGCCCAGCTCTCGCGCCTGGTGGCCGACGCGCTGCTCGACGCGCGGCATCCCCCGCCGGCGGACGCGCTCCGGACGGGGGCGGACGCGTTCCTCTTCGCGGCGCGCCAGGCGGCGGAGACGGTGTCGGTGGCCCTGCGCGTTTCCGGCTCCGTGCGCGAGGCCGGCAAGGCGCTCCTGGGCGAGGCCGGCGCCGCCCTGCGCGAGCAGGCGCTGGACCACCACGACTCGGACCTGCTCCTGGCCCTGCAGCACGGCGAGCTGGTGGCCTTCTGTCCGCCCCTCACGGCCGCGCAGGCGCACGTCTGGCTGATGGGCCCGCTCTTCGAGCGGGTGGAGGACTGGCTGGCGGAAGCCCCACTGCAGCGGATCGAGCGCGAGGCGGCGCGCTGGTGGCTCGGCCGCTGGCGCTCGGCGCGCCCGCTTCCCGGCGACGAGTTCCCGCGTGAGGTGCGCGAGCAGGAGTTCGCGCTGGTGGAGCGGCCCTGGGTCACGCTCGGCGTCTCGCCGCTGGAGTACATGGTGGAAGACGGCCTGCTGGAGGGCGCGGGACCCAGGCAGCGGCACCTGGCCCGGCAGCTCCTCGACTCGGTGGTGGGGGTCTGGAACGTCGAGCGGCGCGGCGGCGCCGACGCCGTCTACCGCCATCCCCTGGAGGGGACGCGCTACCGGGTGCGCGAGCACGGCGACACCCCCTACGGCGCGGGCGACGTCGCGCTGGGGCGGCTGATCCCCTTCGGCGACGGGACCTGGCTGCGCTCCCCGGGCACGGTGGCGCTCAAGGACCCCCCGGCGGGGCTCCCCGAGAAGCTCGCCGAGGGGATGGAGAAGGCGGGCTCCGGGATGTATCCCCAGGCCGCGCTGGAGGCGATGCTGCACGTGGCCCGGGGCATCCGCGACATCCCCCGCCCCGTCCGCCCCGACGTGACCCCCGACCAGGCGGCGGAGCTCGCGCGCGAGCTGAACGACGGGCTGCTCGAGATCGGCGCGGCGCGCGAGGTGGACCCGGCCGAGGTCCCCGCGCCGCTGGCCGTCCACCCGCACGCCGTCGTCGTCGAGTCCAGCGTGGACGTGGTGCTGGGCGAGTACATGGCCGCGCTCTTCGAGCTGTCGAAGAAGTCGCGCGCCAGGCGCCAGGCGCTGCGCCGCCGCGCCCGCGACGCGAAGAAGCGCGGGGGGAAGGGGAGGCGGTAGCGGGTGGGTCGGCGGCGGGCCGAAACGGGCGGTGCGCGTCTTGCCGGAGAAGGTCTGGACCCCTGAACGGCGGAAGCGATGTCCGGACTCGAAGGCCTGCTCGCCGGCAAGACGCTGGTGAAGCGCTACCAGATACAGGAAGTGATCGGCCGCGGCGGGTTCGCGGCCGTGTACCGCGCCGACGACCTGCGCCTGGGGCGGCCCGTGGCCGTCAAGGTGATCACCCTGGCCGCCCCCGACAACGCCACGCGCGAGCGCCTGCACGCGCGCTTCGAGCGCGAGGCGCGCGCGGCCGCCGGGCTGCCGCACCACCCCAACCTGGTGGCGGTGCACGACTTCGGCACCGACCCCGAGACGGGGATCGACTTCCTGGTGATGGAGCTGCTCCAGGGGCAGACCCTGGCGCAGTACCTGGCCCGCGAGGGCCGCCCCCCGCTGCCGCTGGCGCTGCAGGTGCTGCGCGAGGCGGCCGAGGGGCTGGCGGTGGGGCACCGCGCCGGACTGGTGCACCGCGACGTGAAGCCGGGGAACATCTTCCTGGCCGAGCCGCACGAGGACGAGCCGTTCCGCGTCTGCATCCTGGACTTCGGCATCGCGAGGATCGCCGACGAGAACGGCGACCAGACCGTCACCGCCGCCGCGGGCGAGAACCCGCTCACCGCCGCGTACGCCTCGCCCGAGCAGATCCGCGGCGAGCGCCAGATCACCCCCGCCTCCGACGTCTTCAGCCTGGGCGCGGTGGCGTACCAGCTCCTCACCGGCGAGAAGCCCTTCCCGGCCGACCCGGGGCAGCGGCTGCGCGACCCCCAGGTGCCGCGCGACATCCGCGAGCTGAGCCCCGAGGTGCCCGCGGAGGTGGCGGTGATCGTGGAGCGCGCGCTCTCGCCGCGGCCGCAGGACCGCTTCGAGGACGCGGGCGCATTCGTGGACGCGCTCGACACCTTCGCCGGCCCGGCGGACCGCACCGTCCTGGCGCCCCCGCCCCCCGCCGACGACGCGACGGTGCTGCTGGCCCCGGCGGCGCTGGCCGGCGCCGGCGCCGCGGCCGCCGCCCGCCCCCGCGACGAGGGCACCGTCGCGGCGCCGCCGCCCCGCCCGCAGGCGCCGCCCCCGCCGCCTCCGCCCCGCGTCTCGGCGCCGCCGCCCGCGCCCGCGCGCCGGAGGAGCCGCGCCCCGGGGCTGCTCCTGGTGCTGCTGCTCCTGGCCGCCGGGGCCGCCGCGGCGGTGTGGGCGTTCGGGGGGCGGGGGGGATCGGGAGACGACGGCCCGGTGGCGGGCCCCGCGCGCGACACCGCCGAAGTCGTCGACACGCCCGACGACGAGGGGGTGGACGGGGTGATCGTGGAGGAGCCGCCGGCCGGCGGCGACCTGGTGGTGGAGCCCGCGCCGCCGCCCGCGCCCGCCGAGGCCCCCGCCCCGCCGCCCGCCCCGGGCGAGCCGCCGCCGGCCCTGCCGGTCCCGGCCCCCGCGCCGCCGCCCGCGCCGGGCGCCGTTCCGCCGCCGGCGCCA
>DASVWD010000186.1 GCA_036389795.1 Longimicrobium sp. | reverse complement strand
GACGGCGGGGAGCAGCCTCTTCACTCAGGACGGAGCACAACACACTCAGTCCATCAACCATCCGAACCGCCGTATACGGACCCGTACGTACGGTGGTGGGGGAGGGGGTGCCGGGAGACCGGCCCCCCTATCCCGATTCGTGGTGCTCCGCCTTCTCCGCCTGGTCATACCACGTTTTGGAGCATCGTTCTGGTTCCAAACAGAACAGCAACAGATTGGAATCATACCGGATTCCCAAAATCAGTGTGCAATCCGGTCCTCTCGCAAACCATGTCATTCCGAGCGGCGCCGCAGCACCGATCCGAATTTCACACCTCAGCTGGGCGGCGTCCGAGGAAACTACTCACCCCGCCCGGACGCTGGCTCCGTGCATCAGTCCGGCCTCCTGCCGGCCGCGGGTAGATTCCCTCGGGAGCCCGGCCGACTTCGGTGGCGAACGCGAGATCAGCGCATCGGGCTCCACTCGGAATGACAGCTTCCCAATGCACAGCGAATCTCGAAAGACGGTATCACACAGAGAAACAGAGGAACAGAGAAACCGACGTTCTCTGTTTCTCTGGTTCTCTGTGTGAGGCCTTTCAGGACCTATTCCCGAACGATGCTCTGCAAGGTGGTATCAGTCGCGCGCGTTGTCCTGGCAGCGGTGCGTGTACCAGCGCCCGCCCGCGAAGCGCAGCTCGGGGCGGCGGCAGTCCCCGACCGTTTGCGGCACGCTCGCGCCGGCGACGTAGAGCGGGTCGGGCGCGAACGGGGCGGACTCCATGAACAGCACGTACCCGGGCTCGGCGCGGACCCAGTAGAACCCGAGCGCGCGCGCCTGCTCGCGCAGCCGGTGCACGGCGCGACGCTGCTCGTCCGTGAGGACCGACTGCTCCGGCCTCCCGCCCGCGAGGACCGCGCGCACCTCCGGCGGCGCTGCGCCCAGCTCCACCGCCAGCGCCTCCAGCCCGGCGGCGTGCCGGTCGAGCGCCGCCTCGCGTCCCGCCGTGCCCGCCAGCGGCAGCAGCCAGATCGCGCCGGCGAGCGCCAGTAGCGCGGCGAGCACCCCCGCCGCGTCGCGCGCCGTCCGCCGCACGACCGCGAAGACCAGCAGCATCAGGCCGGTGACCGCAATCATGCCACCCCAGAGCAGGAACGCCAGGAACCACCAGTCGCCGCCGAGCGCCGGGGCCCAGAAGACGCTCACGGGGATGGCGGTGACGGCGCCGGCATAGAGCCAGGCGGTGCCGTGCCGCAGCCGCGCGGCCGTGGGCGTCTCCGTGCGCGGACCCGTCGGCAGTACGGTAGGCCGCGGCGCATCCCGGCGCTGCGGGCGCGCCGGCGCTGCGGAGATCATGGACGCGACGCCGGGGAAGGAGCCGTCGAAGGTGCCGCGACGGGCGCCGCCGAAGGTGCCGCGACGGGCGTCGTCCCCGGGACGTCCGCCGTGGGCGCGGCGGACGCCGGCGGCGCGGTCCCGGCGGGGCCGGGCGCGACGGGTGTGACGGGCGTGGCGGCCGGGGCGGGGGAGGGCGGCGGGACGGTCGCCGTGGAGGGCGGGACGATCTCCGGGGGCACGCACTCGAACGCCCGCAGTTCGCGCTCGCGCGCGGAGACGGCGCGCCGGGCGCGGCC
>DASVWD010000185.1 GCA_036389795.1 Longimicrobium sp. | reverse complement strand
ATACCACGTTTCCGAGCATTGTTCTGGTTCGCGAGAAACAGATTGGCATCACACAGAGGACACGGAGGACACGGAGAGAACTTCAATCTCTTCCGCTGTTCCTCTGTGTTCTCTGTGCCCTCTGTGTGAGACCTTTTCAGGGTTGATACCCGAACGATTTCCTGCGAAATGGTATAAGCCGCCGCCGGTCGAGGCATGCCTCGACCCTACCGAGGCGCGGTGCCGGAGGAGAAAATCTCGTCCCGATGAACCGAAGCCTCGCGCGGTTTGCGAGGCTTCCTGCCGTTGTTGCCGCGGCTTCAGCCGCCCCTGCAACCCCCGAACGAGACGCCCCTCACCGCGTCTTGGTGTCCGACCGCCGCTCCACGGGGGCGCCCTCGGGCCAGAGGCGGTGGCGGCCCTTGAGCATGGGAGCCAGGGCGGCCAGCATCCCCGAGACGGTCTGGAAGCGCTCGCCGGGAGCGGGCTCCAGGGCGCGCAGCACCAGCCCCTCCAGCTCGGTGGGGACCTGCGGGTTGTGCTGGCGGGGGGGCACCGGGGGGTGGCGCAGCTGCGGGTAGCGCGAGTGCAGCTCGGCGGTGGTGAGCGCGCGGGGGGTGCCGTCGGAGTTCCGGGGCTGCACGGCCGTGGCCACCCGCTCGAAATCGTCGTCCTCGTCGTCGTACCAGAACTCGTCCTCGTCCTCCTCCGGCTCGTCGGTGGGCCACTTCCCCGTGAGCAACTCGTACAGGAGCGCGCCCAGGCCGTACACGTCCGAGGCGGGGGTGAGCGGCTCGCGCAGCACCTGCTCGGGGGCCATGTACGGCGCCGTCCCCAGCCGGTCGCCCGGGCGGCGCCGGGTCTTCCCCAGCGGCCACACCACGTCGAAGTCCAGCAGCACGGGGACGCCCTCGCGCAGGTGGATGTTGGCGGGCTTGAGGTCGCGGTACAGCCAGCCGCAGCGGTGCAGGTAGTGGATGGCCGCCCCCACGTGCATCACCGCGCGGATGGCGTCGGGAACGTGCAGCCGCCGCTTCGGCAGCGACTCCAGCACGTCGAAGAGCGAGGGGCCGGCCAGGTACTCCATCAGCAGGTAGTGGCGCCCGTCGGCCTCGCCGCTGCCGAACACCTGCACGATGTTGGGGTGGCGCACCCGCGAAAGCACCCGCTCTTCCTTGCGCAGCGAGGGCGGCACCCCCTTCTCGGTCCACTGCGGGCCCACCACCTTGGCCGTGAGCGCGCACCAGTGGCGGTTGCTCCACACCTGGTACAGCTCGGTGACCCGCCCGCACGCCAGGTGTCCTATCACGGTGAGCTCGCCCACGCGGTCGCCCACGGCCAGCGAGAACTCCGCCCGCGGCTTCTCCGGCTCGTGCTCCCACCGCCGCGCGGCCACCAGTCCCTGGTAGCGCGGCTTCGCGACTGCCGCCATGCGAAAGCCCCGTATCGAGTTGCGCGCTCCGCCCCCGGAAGCGCGGAAAATTTGTGAAAACGGCGAAACCGTGCATACGCAACCGCCGTACCCCGCACGGAACCCTGGCGCCACAGCCGGGTAGTCGGTTATGCTGTTCCCATCCCCTGCGGAGGTGACCCATGCGACGCAACCTTCTCGTCGCCGGCGCCGCGGCAGCACTGCTCGTAGTGCTCGCCGCGCGCCCCGCCAGGGCCCAGGACTGGGCTCCCCCTTCGAAACAGATGCCCGACATGCCCGCCCTGGCCGACCTGGACGGCGGGTGGCAGGGCTCGCTCGGCGTGTGGCTCGCCGGCAGCGGCTCGGCGGTCGACCAGCTCCGCGCCGTGGGCGAGGGCTCGGGCCCGCGCGCCCGCCTGGTGCGCTTCCTGGCCGGCGTGCGCCCGGCCGCCGTGTGGACCGACCGCAACGGCGACGGCAAGGCCGACATGATCGAGCTGTTCCGCGGCGGCGCCCGCGCCTACCAGCTCATCGACGCCGACTACGACGGCTCGGCCAACGTGCTGCGCGTCTACGACGCGTCCGGCGGCCTGGCCCGCGAAGTCGCGCTGTAGCCCCGAACCCGGGGGACGCACCCGTCCGGCCCCGCGCGTCCCCCGTCTCCCGAAACATCCGAGCTTCCCCGAGGCGCGTATCTCCATTGCGCGCCTCGCCGGACGCTTGTCGCCGTCTCCGGAAACAGATCAACTCTCACAGAGGACACGGAGAACACAGAGGAACAGCGGTTGAAGTCCTCCGTGTCCTCTGTGCCCTCTGTGAGAGATTCCTCGACGGCCGGGATGAAGGGCAGGGGCGGCGCGGCGGACGGCGGTCGGTGCGGATTGATTTCGGATGTTTGTTGCCGCGGATCGGTCCGTGCGCCATCTTCCCGGCCCACCCTCCCGACAATCCGATCCCGACGCGAACGGCCGCGATGCTGGTCAAGAACCGCATGACCCCCGACCCCGTCGCGGTGCGCCCCGGCGACACCCTGGCCGACGCGCTGCGCCTCACCCGCGAGCACCGCGTCCGCCACCTCCCGGTGGTGGAGGACGGGGCGCTGGTGGGGATCGTCTCCGACCGCGACATCCGCCTGGCCAGCCCATCGCCGCTGGCGGTGCCCGACCCCGAGCGCGCCGAGTTCCTGGAGCGCACCCCGATCGGCCAGGTGATGACGCGCGAGGTGATCACCGCCGGGCCGCTCGACACGGTGGAGGACGCCGCCGGACAGCTCTGCCGCCACCGCATCGGGGCGCTTCCCGTGGTCGACGCCTACGGGAAGCTGCTGGGGATGGTCACCGAGACCGACATCCTCACCGCCTTCGCCGAGGTGCTCTCCGCGGGCGGCCCCTCGTCGCGGCTGGAGGTGTCGCTCCCCGACCGGCCGGGCGAGCTGGCGCGCACCCTCCACGTGCTGGGCGAGGAGCTCAGGCTCAACGTCACCAGCCTGATGGTGCTCCCCCGGGGCGAGGAGGGGCGCAAGACGGCGATCGTGCACGTGGCCACCATCGACCCGCGCGAGGCGATCCACGCGCTGGAGGCGGCGGGGGCGCGGGTGGGGTGGCCGTCGCTGGAGCACGACCTGCGCAAGGAGGGGGTGTGAGCGCGCCCCGGACGGCGTTCGTCTGGGACCCCGGCGTCACCGCGTACCGCTTCCGCCCCGACCACCCCTTCAACCCGAAGCGGCTGGAGCTCACCGTCTCGCTGATCGAGGCGCTGGGGCTGGTGGGCGGCGAGCGGACCCCCGTCGTCGCCCCCCGCCCGGCCACCGACGAGGAGCTCCTGCGCGTGCACTCGCGCGCCTACGTCGACGCCGTCAAGCGCCTGAGCGAGCCCGGCGCCGACGAGAGCGAGGCGTGGCGCTGGGGGCTGGGAACCGACGACACCCCCGTCTTCCCCGGGATGCACGAGGTGACCGCGCTGGTCACCGGGGCCACCATCCGCGCGGCCGAGCTGGTGATGTCGGGCGAGTTCACCCGCGCCTTCAACATCGCGGGCGGGCTGCACCACGCCCACGAGAGCCGCGGCTCGGGGTTCTGCGTCTACAGCGACCTGGCGGCGGCGATCGCCTGGATCCGCGAGGCGCACGGCGCGCGGGTGATGTACATCGACTACGACGCCCACCACGGCGACGGGGTGCAGGGGATCTTCTACCGCGACCCCGAGGTACTCACGCTCTCGGTCCACGAGTCGGGCCGGTACCTGTTCCCGGGGACCGGGTTCGTGGACGAGCTGGGCGAGGGGGAGGGCTACGGCTACTCGCTCAACCTCCCGCTGGAGCCCTTCACCGAGGACGGCTCGTGGACCTGGCTCCACGGGAAGCTCCTCGCCGAGGCGGCCGAGGCGTTCCGCCCCGACGTGATCGTGCTGCAGAACGGCTGCGACGGCCACGTCCTGGACCCGCTGACCCACCTGCGCGCCACCACCCGCCTGTACGAAGAGACCGTCCGCCTGGTCTGCGAGATCGCCGACCGGGTGTGCGGCGGCCGCGTGGTGGCCACGGGGGGCGGGGGCTACGCGATCTGGCGGGTGGTGCCCCGCGCCTGGACGCTGGTGTGGGGCGCCCTCTCGGGGCAGGAGGTCCCCAACCAGGTCCCCCGGGCCTGGACCCAGCGCTGGCAGGGCGAGAGCCCCGAGCTCCTCCCCGAGCAGATGCGCGACGGGGAGGGCGAGTACCCCCCGGTGCCGCGCCGGGCCGAGGTGGAGGCCACCAACCGCCGCACGCTGGAGTCGCTGCGCCGGCAGGCGCTGCCGCTGCTGCGCGGGTGGGGGATGGCCTTCTGAGCGCGGCCGAAGCGCCCGCCGCCCCGGCCCCGATGGACCGCCCGCTTCTTCCCGCCACCTTCACCGACAAGGGAGGACACGTGTTCTCCGTGCGTGAGCTGCGCCCCGACGACCGGGCGGCGCTCGAGGCGTTCTACGCCGACTTCGACCCCAAGCGCGCCGCCCAGGGCCTCCCCCCCGAGGGGCCGGCCCGCGTGGCGCGCTGGCTGGACGGCATCCTCCCCTCCGGCCGCCACCTGGTGGTGGAGCGCGAGGGCCGCATGGTCGGCCACGCCATGCTGATGCCCACCGGGCGCGAGGGGGTGCGCGAGTACGCCATCTTCCTGGCCAGGGACGTGCGCGGGCAGGGGGTGGGCACGCAGGTTAACCGCCTGTCGGTGGAGCTGGCGAAGGCGATGGACGTCAGGCGCCTGTGGCTCTCGGTGGAGCCCACCAACCGCCCGGCGCTGCGCAGCTACGAGAAGGCCGGCTTCCGCTTCCGCCCCGGCACCATCTACTCCCCCGAGGTGGAGATGGAGCTGGACCTGCGCTGAAGCGGATCGATCGAAACGACACGATCGGAGGCGCCCCCACGGATGCTCGTGGGGGCGCCTCCGTCGCATGCCTCGCCCGGTTGCGAGTGCCTGAAGACACTCGCTGGAACTACGGAAAGCCTCGCAAACCCGCGAGGCTTCAACCGCGGAACCCCGCTCGCCGGAACCGTGGTTTCGTCGCGCGCAGCGCCGAGGGGTTCCCCTCTACCGCGCAGCGGGGGAGGGGAGCGCGCCCTCTGGCTGCGAGGAACGAGCAGCCGGGGGCCGCGCGGGGGAGGGGGCCACTCCGGCGGACGCATCCGCCGAACGCCCACCCGCAGGGAGTGACAGCGGTTGACGGGGAGGCGATGGGGGGCGTATGCTGGCCCGCGTTTTGATTCGCGCCCGGTGCGCGTTCTTCCGCAGCCGGCACTCACAACGCGGAGACCACCTTGAAGTACCTCGCCCACACCACGGCGGCGCTGGCCGCCGTACTCGTCTGGGGCTGCGCGCCCGTCGCGGAGCCGATCGTGGCGCCGGTGCCGCAGGGCGCCGCGGGCGACAGCGCGCCGCGCCCGCTGGTGCTGCCCGTGACGCCGCCGCTCGAGTTCCAGCAGGCCGTGCAGCGCGGCACCCGCACCGCCACCGGGCAGCCGGGCCCGCGCTACTGGCAGCAGCGGGTGCGCTACTCGATCGAGGCCGAGCTGGACCCCGCGTCGGAGCGGCTCACCGGGCGCGAGCGCCTGGTCTACCACAACCGCTCGCCCGACACGCTGCCGTACGTGGTGTTCAACCTCTACCAGAACCTCTTCCGCGGCGGGCAGTTCAACACCGGGGGGCTCACCCTCACGCGGCTGGCGGCGCAGGGGCAGAACCTGCGGCAGTTCAGCCAGGCCGAGACCGACGTGATCCGCGGCGGCGGGCAGGCCTCGCCCGGCTACTTCGTGATCGGCACGCTCGGGCGCGTGTACCTGCCGCGCGCCCTGGCCCCGGGCGACAGCGCGGTGTTCGAGATCGAGTGGAACTTCCGGGTGCCTCAGACGGGCGCCCCGCGCACCGCGTACGAGGACGTGCTGGGCGGGCGGGTGTTCCAGGTGGCGCAGTGGTACCCGCAGATCGCCGTCTACGACGACGTGGTGGGCTACGACGTGACGCCCTACACCGGGCAGGGCGAGTTCTACCTGGACTACGGCGACTTCGACTTCGCGGTCACGGTGCCCGCCGGGTGGCTGGTGGCGGGGACGGGGACGCTCACCAACGCCGACCAGGTGCTGGCCCCCGCGGTGCGGCAGCGGCTGGAGCGGGCGCTGCAGAGCGACGAGATCGTGCGCGTGGTGACACAGGCGGAGCTGGGGGAGGCGACCCAGGCGGGGCAGAACGGGAAGGTGACCTGGCGCTTCCAGGCGCGCGACGTGCGCGACGTGGCCTTCGCCACCTCCAACCGCTACCTGTGGGACGCCACCCGCGGCACCATCCCCGCGCCCGGCGGCGGCACGCGCACCGTGGGCGTGCACGCCTTCTACCGCCCGGGCGCGCCGCACTGGGAGAACGCGGCCCGCTACGCCGACCACTCCATCGAGTTCCTGAGCCGCACCATCGTCCCCTACATCTACCCCCACATCACCACCACCGAGGGGCCGGTGTACGGGATGGAGTACCCGATGCTGATCTTCGTCGGCCGCCCCGACGCGGAGGAGGAGCTGTACGAGGTGACGGCGCACGAGGTGGGGCACGAGTGGTTCCCGATGATGGTGGGGCAGGACGAGGCGCTGGCGGCGTGGATGGACGAAGGCGTCAACACCTACTTCGAGCGCTTGGCCGTGGCCGACTTCATCCGCCCGCCCGACGCCTTCCTGCAGCCGCGCTCCACCTACCTGATGGTGGCCGGGCGCAAGGGGACCGAGGCGCCGCTCATGCGCTCGGCCGACACCTACACCGACCTGCAGCTGGGGGTGGCCGGGTACTACAAGCCGGGGATCCTGATGCGCGGCCTGCGCGCGGTGGTGGGCGACTCGGTGTTCGTGCGCGCCATCCGCACCTACTCGAACGAGTGGCAGCTGAAGCACCCGTACCCCTACGACTTCTTCGACACGGTGGAGCGGGTGGCGGGGCGCGACCTGGACTGGTTCTGGTACCCGTGGTTCTTCACCACCGCCACGCACGACCTGTCCATCGCCTCGGTGACGCCGGGGAGCGGGAGCGTGACGGTGACGGTGCGCGACATCGGGCAGGTGCCGGGGCCGGCGTTCCTGGCCGTCACCACCTCGGAAGGGCGCACGGTGCGCGAGACGGTGCCGATCGAGCGCTTCCTGGGCCCGCCGGGCACCCGCGCGATGACGGTGACGATCCCCGTGAGCGGCACGGTCACGCGCGTGGTGATCGACCCCGAGCAGTTCCTCCCCGACATCAACCCGCGCAACAACGTCTGGACGCCGCGGTAGGGGGTCATCGGGAGGATGGAGATAAGGGCGGCCTCCGCTGCGCGGGGGCCGCCCTTCCGTTCGTGCGCCGGCGGGGATCAAACCATATAGCTCATACCATTTCGCAGGGAATCGTTCGGGTATCAGCCCTGAAAAGGTCTCACACAGAGGGCACAGAGAACACAGAGGAACAGCGGAGAGATTGAAGTTCTCTCCGTGTCCTCCGTGTCCTCTGTGTGATGCCAATCTGTT
>DASVWD010000184.1 GCA_036389795.1 Longimicrobium sp. | reverse complement strand
CGCTGGCCGCGCCCGCCGAGGCGAAGGCCCCGCCCAACTGCAAGCCGGGCCAGTGCCAGAACAACTGCATCGCCCTGGGCTACTCGGGCGGCGTCTGCATGAGCGACGGCTCGTGCTTCTGCTACTTCGACCGCTGACCCCGCCTCTCCACGCGGCGGGCGGGAGGGCGCACGTCCGTCCTCCCGCCCGTCCCGGTCCGCCGATTTGACCCGCCCGCCGCGCGAGCGCTAGTCTGTCCCCGTCCGCCCGGTCCCTTCGCACCCCGGCACCCCATCCTCCCATGCAGCGACCGCTCGTCCTCGCGGCCCTCGCCGTCCTGCTGCCGTCCGCCCCGCTCGCGGCGCAGGCGCGCCCCTACCCGGCCGCCGAGCGCGCCGCCGACTCGGCCGCCGCGCTGGCCGCGTTCCGGAGCAACATCGCCTCGATCCACCGGCGCGACCGGGCCGCCTACCTGCGCCACTACCTGCAGAGCCCGCGGCTGGCGCGCACCGGCCCCGGCGGCGTGCAGTACGGCTACCAGCCGCTGGCCGACTCGCGGGACACCACCTGGCCCGACACGCTGGTGGCCACGCACTTCGAGGTGGTGCCGCTGGCGCCGGGGGTGGTCTACGGCGCCTACCGCTACCGCGTGGTGCAGGGCGGCAGCCAGCGCGGCGTCTCGGAGCGCGTGCTGGTGAAGCAGGCCGACGGGAGCTGGAAGGTGGCCGTCTCCACCGCCTTCGGCTCGCCGGGCGACGTGCCGGTGCCCGCCTTCGCGCTGACCGGCGCCACCGTGGTCGACGGCACCGGCGCCCCGCCGCGCCCGAACGCCACGGTGGTGATGCGCGCCGGGAAGATCGAGTGCGTGGGCGACTGCCCGCTCTCCGCGGACGTGGAGCGGATCGACGCGCGGGGGAAGTGGATCGTCCCCGGGCTGGTGGACGCGCACGTGCACTACTCGCAGACCGGCTGGGCCGACGGCCGCCCCGACGCGATGGACGTGCGCCAGCGCTTCCCGTACGACTCGATCGCGGCGGTGCTGGAGGAGCACCCCGAGCGCTTCTTCAGGAGCTACCTGTGCTCCGGCGTGACCGCCACCTTCGACGTGGGCGGCTACCCCTGGACGTGGGGGCTGCGCGGCCGCGCCGAGGCCTCGAACGCCGCGCCGCACGTGGCCGCCGCGGGGCCGCTCCTCTCCACCATCGACCACTGGGTGAACCTCCCCGCCGCGCGCCAGTTCGTCTTCACCGCCAGCGACAGCGCCACGCGGGCCGGCGCGCGGATGATCGTGCGCCACGAGAGCGACGCCGTGAAGGTGTGGTATCTGGAGCCGCGCGACGCGGCCGACACCACCCACATCAAGGTGCAGATCCGCGCCGCCGCCGAGGAGGCGCGCCGGGCCGGCGTGCCGCTGATCGTGCACGCCACCGAGCTGTGGACGGCCAAGGACGCGCTGCGCGCCGGGGCCAGGCTGCTGGTGCACTCGGTGGGAGACGCGCCGGTGGACGACGAGTTCATCGCCCTGGCGAAGGAGGCGGGCGCCAGCTACACGCCCACGCTCACCGTCACCGACGGCTACGTGATGCTGTACGCGGGCCGCTTCGACCCCACGGGGATCCCCATGGAGTGCGTGGATCCCGACACCCGGCGCAAGGCCGCGCTCACCGACTCGCTCCCCCGGCGCCCGGGCCTCAACCTGGAGGGGATGCGGAGCCGCATCGCCGCGCAGCGCCGGGTGATGTACGCCAACCTCAAGCGCGTGCAGGAGGCCGGCATCCCCGTGGCGATGGGCACCGACGCCGGCAACCCGCTCACGCTGCACGGCGCCTCCGTCTTCCGCGAGATGGAGGCGATGGCCGAGGCGGGGCTCACCCCGATGCAGGTGCTGGTGGCCTCCACCCGCACCGCCGCGCGGGTGATGGGGCGCCAGGACATCGGCACGCTGGAGCCCGGGAAGCTGGCCGACCTGGTGGTGCTCGACGCCGACCCGCTCGCCGCCGTCTCCAACCTGCGCCGCGTCCGCCTGGTGGCCCGCGGCGGGGAGATCTGGACGCGGGAGGAGCTGGAGTATCGGTGAAGTGCGTGAGTGCGTGAGTGCGTGAGTGCGTGAGTGCGTGAGTGCGTGAGTGCGTGAGTGCGAAAGTGCGTCGGGGTCGTGTTCACCCGACGCACTTCGTACTGAGGTCAGGCCTGCTTCGACCTTCCTGATCTCGCGCCGATCCCCGCTGGAACGAGCGGACCCTCGCCCCCACAGCCTCGCGTAGTTTGCGAGGCTTCCTGCGGTTGTTGCCGCGGCTTCAGACGCCCGGCACGCCGTCTACCTGATCCGCACGATCATCCAGCGCACGCCGTCGACGCCGGCGGTGAGGTGGTAGACGCCGCCGCGGCCCGCCAGGTACGCGAAGCCCGAGCTGCCGTACAGGCGCTTCTCCTCGAACCACGCCCCGCTCCCCGC
Organism: Longimicrobium sp.; assembly: GCA_036389795.1. Classification (NCBI taxonomy): domain Bacteria; kingdom Pseudomonadati; phylum Gemmatimonadota; class Longimicrobiia; order Longimicrobiales; family Longimicrobiaceae; genus Longimicrobium; species Longimicrobium sp. Next base: position 11,367 of record DASVWD010000184.1, on the reverse strand, counting down.
CGCGAGCGTCCCGTGCGGCTCCCACCCGAGTCCGCCCTGCACGTTCCACGCGTCGCGGAAGGCGCGGTTCTGGAAGGTCGCGCTCGGGGTGCGGTCGTCGGCCGCGTGGCTCAGCGTCCACTGCAGCACCGCCTCCGCGGGCTCCCAGCCGCTCCCCAGCCGCGAGCGCATCCGCGCCGCCAGCCCGGTGAAGTCTCCCTGCACGGCGTGGCCGAACCACCCCTCGATGGAGCCGCGCATCACCTCCTCCAGCGCCGCGTCCAGCCCCTCGCCCGCAGCCGTGCGCCGCTGCGCCAGGTCCATCATGAACCCGGCCGCCGCCGAGTAGCCGGCGGTCAGCTCGCCGCGCCCGGGCTGGGCGAAGCGCTTGTACCACTCCTCCACCTCCGTGCCGCCCGGGCTCACCCAGTCGTAGTTGGCCGTGGCGCCGATCCCCGCCTGCCGCCGCGCCAGCTCGCGCTGCATGAGGGTGGCGCCGCCCTCCACCCCCCACCGCGCCGCGCCCGCCGAGGTGCTGGGAGGCGTGTTCTGCGCGTGCGCGGCCAGGTACGAGCGCTGGAAGGTGTGGGTGACCTCGTGGAACACCAGGCTGCCGGTGCCGGTCGCGTTGCGCACGCCGTGCGCGTCGTTGGGGAGGACGGCGATGTAGCTGTAGACCTGGTCGTCCACCACGGCCCCGAACGCCACCCCCGCGGCGCCGAAGTCGATCAGGTCGGCGCGGATCACCATCAGCAGCTGGTTGGAGCCGCCGCTGGTGACCGGCCGCAGGTCGCCGAAGATGCCGCGCAGCAGCGGCAGCCCCGTGCTGCTCAGCAGCGGCCACTGCGCGTCCAGGTGCGCCAGCGTCTGTGGCAGCGTGGGCTGCGGCTCGTCCTCGAACGCCACCGCCACCAGCCAGCCGCCGTAGACCCGGTGCACGCGCGCCGGTCGGTCCACCTGCCGGAGGTTGTCGAACAGCGTGAACGCCTCGCCCTGGGTCCACGGCGCCTCCCGGAGCGCCGGGTGGAACGAGGCGGCCGCGGAGACGTTCGCCACGGGGAGGAAGTCCGTCCCGTCCGGCAGTCCCGTGAACGCCGGCGCGCCCCCGGCAGGAGCCCGCAGCCGCCGCAGGGGCTGCGGCCCGCCTCCCTGGAAGTCGCGCACGCCCACGGTGAAGCTGTCCGACCGGAACGGCTCGCGCGCCGTCCGCGAGGCCTCGATGGCGCGCGTGTCGAGGTAGGCCAGCGCGTACTCGCGGCTCGCGTCGGGCAGCACCAGGCAGAGCGAGGCGCCCGGGGCCAGCTCGGCCGCCTGCCCCACGCCGAGCTGCACGTCGCCGGCGTAGGCGGCCTGCTGCAGCCCGGCGCGCGCGCAGGCGTCGCGGTCGATCTCCGGGCTGCCGGGGTTGTCGCAGCCAGCCAGCGGCAGGGCCAGCACGGCGAGGAGGGGGAGGATTCCGGGTCGGCTCATGGGTCGCGGCGGGGCAGAGGGGCGGTGGCAGGACGGCGGGGCGCGATCCCCGTTTCCGGAGAATGCGCGCCCCGCCGCGATTCTGACACCTGTTTCCCGGTCCTGAACACCGGTCCGGGAGACCCTTCCCCCCGTCGCCCGGGCACCCGCTCGCCCCTCGCCGATCCTCGCCGCCGACGAGCGGAACCTCGCCCCGCAGCCTTGCGTGGTTTGCGAGGCTTCCTGCGGTTGTTGCCGCGACTTCAGTCGCCCGGCGCTCCGCCTACCGCTGCTTCCGGAAGGGATGCTCGAGGCTGAAGTAGAGGAACACCGCGCGCTCCCCGTCGCTGGGCCCGACGCCGATCGGCACGGCGATGCCGGGGACGATCTGCAGCCCGCCGCGCACGTTGATGGCCCCGCGCACGCCGGGGGAGACGAAGAAGCTGCGGCTGGTCGCCGTGGCGTCGTCGCCCGCCACCTCCTCGTCCTGGCTCCAGGCGGCCTCCACCAGCAGGTTCACCAGCGGGTGGGCCAGCCAGACCACGCTCTGCCCCAGGTTGAACGAGGTGGTGGCGGCCTCCGCGCCGGCCGCGTCCTTCGCGCCGGGAATCCAGGTGAGCCCCGCGTTGGAGTGCGCCACCAGCCGGCCGGAGAGCACGTAGCTCACCGGCAGGTTCGCCTGCACGCCCGCGCCGCCGCCGCCCAGCCCGCGCTCCTCGTCGCCCGTGGGCACGACCAGCGACAGCCGCGGCGCCACCGCCAGGCGCGTGTCGCCGCTGCCGACCAGCTGGTAGCGGTAGTTCAGCAGCAGGTCGCCGATCCCCGTCTCGAACGTGGTCCCGCCGCCCACGCGCTCCACCGGCAGGGTGAAGCTCACCTGGTGGCGCTGGCTGAAGAACGGCCACTCCTGCGTGAACGAGTACGCCCACGCCCCGCCGCGCGCGCGGGAGAAGGTGTTGATGTGCTGCACGACGCCGGGCTCCTGGTTGTACGCCTCCTCGATCAGGAAGCTGTTGTCCTGGATCGGCGCCTCCTCCTCCTGGGCGAGCGCGGGCGCGGCCGCGAAGACGGACGCGGCGAACAGCAGTCGGCGGATTTTCATCGGGACGGGAGCAGGGGTGGAGATTTAAACGACTCTAAAACAGGGATCAACGTAGGTGCGTCTCTGTGCGCCGTCAACACCTTGCGACAGAGAGCATCGAAGATCGGACGAACAGCGGTGACGAAGCGAGCAGGGATCCGTGTCGCTGCCGCGCCCCACCCACCTGGCGAGGTGAGAAGATTCTTCGGCCCTGCGGTCACTCGCGCGGGTGCCGGTCCGGTGTGATCGGGCCTCATACCAGATTCTGAGACTGATTGTGCATTCGCACCCAACCAAGAATGTCATCCTGAAGGAGCCCCAGCGACTGAAGGATCTGCGGTTGGGTCGTGAGCGTCAGCCCGACTCACGCTCGCATTCAGCCCGCAGATCCTTCGGGTCGCTTTAGGCTCCCCTCAGGATGACATTCCACGTTTCAAGTAAATGCACACTGAATCGACAGATTTGGTATCAGAATGACAGCCTGGAGGCCCATCGCGAACCGACGACGCCTCGCGGAAAAGACGAAGAGCCCGGCGCGGGGCCGGGCTCCTCGGGTGTCGCCAGCCGGAGGCGGATCAGAAGATCGCGACGCCGATCCAGAACTGGTTGCGCTCCAGGTCGGGGCTCTGGCTCTCGCTGGCCGAGTCGCTCATGTGCCGGAACTGGCCGTCGATCGCGAAGTTCCTGGTCGCCTGCACGCGGACGCCCAGCTGGAAGCCCAGCTGCGTGCGGCTGTCCTCGATCTTCGGGCTCGTGTCGCCGACCTCGTCGATGGTGTAGCGCCCGAGCCCGGCGTGCAGCCCGGCGTAGGCGCTCACCGGGAGGATCGGGATCTTGTAGAAGTAGTTGGCCTCGCCGATCACGCCGAAGCTGGACGTCTCGGTGTTGAACTCGGTGGCCTTGCCCTCGGTGTAGCCCGCGATCCCCACCCCGATCCCCAGCGGCAGCACGAACTCGGCGCCCAGGCTGAACCCGTCGGACGAGGGGATGTCTTCGAAGCCGCTGTCGCGCGCGTCGTCGACCTTCGACTGGTTGAACACGTAGTGCCCCTTGAGCGCGAAGCCCGACTGCGCCCGGAGCCCGTCCGCCGCGCCGCAGGCCAGGGCCGCGGCCGCGAGCAGCGTCACTGCCTTCTTCATCACTCCCCTTCCTTGTGGATGGACCTCCCGCCCACCGCGGGCGGGACCGCCGCCGTCCGTCGCCGGACGGCGCGGGGCGGGTCTACCCTGCGGCGGCCGGGGAAGATCCGCCGGAGGGGAGACGAAGCCCCCGCGGGCCGGTGGCTCGCGGGGGCTTTCCGCCGGGACGGACGGGGATGACTCAGGACCCGACGGCGGCGTCCAGCAGCTGCTCGCGCGCGACCTCGCCGGTGACCAGGGCGTTCACGTCCTGGAGCGACTGGTCGACGATGGCCTCCATCGCCTGCACCTCGCCGGGGCTCAGGGGAGCCGTCTGCCGCGAGGGGCCCAGGGTGACCGCCAGCGCGGCGCCCGCGATCCCCGCGGCGGCCGCCAGGGGGACGAGCGTGCGCACCCGGCCCGAGAGCCCGGAGACGCGGCGGCCCCGGCGCAGGCGCGCCAGCGGGAGCTCGGCCCGCGCGGAGACCGACGCCTGGAGCCGCTCCCAGTCGGGCTCGGGGACGTCGCCCAGCGCGCCGCGCAGCGCGGCGGCGAGCTCGGGGTCGCGGGTGAAGCCGTCGGTGCTCATCGGTCAACTCCTTTCGTACGGCGCGAGCGCCCGCCGCAGCGTCTTGCGGGCCTCGTGCAGGTGCCAGCGGACGGTCCCGTCGGAGATCTCCAGGATCTCCGCGATCTCGGGCCCGCCGAAGCCTTCCAGCTCGAACAATTGTACGATCACGCGCTGGCGCTCGGGAAGCGTCTCCATCGCCCGGGCCAGCCGGTCGCGCAGCTCGGTGCGCTCGGCCTCGCGCTCGGGCGAGGGGGTGGCCGAGGCGGCGCTCTCGGGGACCTGGTCCACCCGGCGCAGCGAGCGCGCCTTGCGGGAGTTCAGCCCCCGGTTCACCAGGATGCGGAAGAACCAGGGCGAGAACGGGCGCCCGGCCTCGAAGGTGTCGATCCGCTGCAGGGCGGCCAGGAAAGCGTCCTGCACCAGGTCTTCCGCGTCTTCCTTCTGCCCCATCAGCCGGTACGCCACGGCGAAGGCGCGCCGCATGTACCGGGTGACCAGGGTGTCGAACGCCGCCGTGTCGCCGCGGCGGACGCGCTCCACCAGCCCCGGCTCGTCGTCGGGCGGGGCGGGCGGGACCGCCCGGAGCGGCAGGCTCACGGCGCCGGCCGCGCTCACGGGCGGCCGCGGCGCGGGAGCCCCTGGCGGCGGCCGCCCATGCCCGGGCGCCGGTCGCGCAGGCGGCCGCGGTGCGCCTCCACCAGCTGCCGCGCCCGCGCCTTCTGCCGGGGAGTGAGCACCCGCTGCGCCTCGCGTTGGGCCTGGAGCAGGTTGCGCCGCATCTCGGCGGCCAGCGGGCGCATGTGGGGCGGCAGCCCGCGGCGGATGGCTTCCTCGCGCAGCTCGCGCAGGCGCCGCGGCCGCTCTTCGGGCGCGGTGCGCAGCAGCTCGCGCTCGATCTCGGCGATCTGCTGCTGGCGGTAGCGCGCCAGCTCGGGCGCCAGCCGCTCGCGCAGCGGCCGGTTGCGCTCCTCCAGCTGCTCGGCGATCCCCCGCAGCCGCGCCACCTGGGCGTCGGAGAGCTCCAGCTCGCGCCGGGCGCGGAAGAGCAGCTCGAAGGGGCGCCGCTCCTCGTCCAGCATCCCGGCCCCGGGCTGCTCCGGCCCCTCGGGAGGGCCGCCCTGCGCGCCGGCCGGCAGGGCGGCCAGCAGCAGGGCGAGCGCCAGCACGTACGGACGAATATGCTTCATCGAGGTCCTGCCTCTGGACGGGTCGGGTTCGCGCGGCCGGGCGGAAGAGGCCCCCGGCGCGGCCGCAACGCCCTTCTACCGCCGCCCCCGCCGAAACGTTGGGTGATCTGTGCAGAAGAGAACGGGTTCGGCGATCGGGACGTCGGCCGGGTGCACCGTATTATATTGTGCGGCTCGTCGACGGCCGACATCGGCGCGGCGGCGGGGGGCCCTCACCCGCCGCCTCAGAGCGGCAACCCTCTCCCAACTTCGGGAGAGGGTGGGCTTTACGAGACCGCGCAGGGACGGGGGCCGGTGGCCCTGGAGCGTGTTCCCTGTAACTGCGACACGATCACTCTCGCACTTTCGCACTCTCGCACTCTCGCACCAAAAACACAGGCAACCCTCTACCGCGGGACGGCATCTGACGTTCCGGACCGCGAACGGAGCCCATGGAGGACAACGAGTTAGTCCGGCTGGCCAGACAGGGCGACGGGAGTGCCGTGAGGCGGCTGTACGAGCGCCACTCGCGGCGCGTGTTCGCGGTCGTCCGCCGCCTGGCGGGCGAGGACGCGCTGGCCGAGGACTGGGCCCAGGAGGCGTGGGTGCGGGCGATCCGCGCGCTGCCCACCTTCCGCGGCGACTCGCAGTTCTCCACCTGGCTGCACCGCATCGCGGTGAACAGCGCGCTGCACGGGCGCCGCTCGCGCGAGCGCAAGGCGGGGCGCGAGACGGTGATGGACGACTCGTTCGCGGTGCGCCCGGCGGGGGAGAACACCCTGCTGAAGATGAAGCTGGAGCAGGCCCTGGAACGGCTCCCCGAGGGGATGCGGCGCGTGCTGGTGCTCCACGACGTGGAGGGCTACACGCACGAGGAGATCGGGGAGATGCTGGGGGTGAACCCCGGCACGTGCAAGAGCCAGCTCTTCAAGGCGCGGGCGAAGATGCGCAGGATGCTCTCGCCCGCGCCCGAGGAAGCGGAGGAGGCCCAGACATGCAACACCTGACGCTCGAGGCCCTGGCCCGCCTGGTGGACGAGCCGCCCGACCCGGCCGAGGCCGCGCACGTGCGCGACTGCCTGCCGTGCCGGCGCGAGCTGGAGGAGATGCGGGCCCAGACGCACGCGCTGGCCGCCCTGCCCGACCCCGAGCCCCCGGCGGGCGCGTGGGCGGCGCTGGAGGCCCAACTGCGCGGCGAAGGGCTGGTGAAGGACATCGTCCCCGCGCCGCGCCGGCTCGCCGGCCACCCGGCGCTCCGGATCGCCGCGGCGGCGGTGATCTTCCTGCTGGGCGCGGGGGTGGGCGTGGCGCTCCTGGGCCGCGGCGGCGACCGGGAGCGGGTCGCGTCCGGCGACCCGACCCGGGGCGAGCCGGTGACGGTCACCCGGCCGCGGCTCCTGGCGCCGGAGCGCGACCCGTCGATCCAGACCGCGGCGAGCCTGCCGCTGCCGGGCGAGGACCCGGTGGTGATCTACGACATGCCTGCGCCGGCCATGGAGGGGGCGCGGCTGGCGTCGGAGGGCGGCGGCCGGCCCACGCAGACGATGACGTACCCGCGGCCCCGCGTCCCGGTCGCGGGGCGCGCCCCGGCGCCGCGCTCGCGGCAGGGGCAGGCGGCGGCCCCGCGCGGGGCGGTGACGCTCTCGCGGGCGGAGTGGGAGCTGATGGAGGCGGAAGCCGCGTACCTGGCGGCGCTGCAGCGCTACGCGGCGGCGGTGGACCAGGCGCCGGCCTCGGACCCGCAGGCGCGGCTGGACGCGCTGGAGCGCCTGCTGGCGGCCACGGGGGCGGCGCTGGAGCGCACCCCCGACGACCCGGTGGTCAACGGGTACCACATGGCGGCCCTGCGCGAGCGCGACGAGGTGCGCCGGCAGCTCGCCCAGGCGCAGAAGACGTGGTTTTAGTGTGTTAGTCCTTAGTGCTTAGTCCTGAGTGCTGAGTGCCGAGTCGAAGCGGTCCGAGCACTAACACACTAAGGACTAAGGACTAAGCACTCAGGACTTAGCACTTAGCACTTTGTCCCATCCAAGAGAGAGGCTTCGCATGAGGCTGCGTGCGTTTCTGGTAGCGGCCGCGCTGGCGGCGGGGGTGCTCCCCGCGGCGGCGGCCGCCCAGGTGGAGGGCCGGACGCGTGCCGGCGCCGAGACTTTCGTGTACGTGCAGCGGGCCTGGCTGGGGATCCGCTTCTCGTGGGAGGAGGAGGGCGACCGCCAGGCGCGGGTGGCGGAGGTGATGGAGGGCTCGCCCGCGGAGCGCGCGGGGGTCCGCGCGGGCGACGTGGTGCTGAGCATCGACGGCCGTCCGGCCACGGAGGAGGCGGTCGACGACCTGCGCGAGGGCCTGGACGAGGGCGACCGGGTGCGCCTGCGCCTGCGCCGCGACGGGCGCGAGTGGGACCAGGAGGTGGTGGCGGCGCGGCCTTCCCCGCGTATTGCGCGCGGCTTCCCGCGCAGGCCCGACGGCGACCGCACCATCATCATCGAGGGGGATTCGCTGCGGGTGTACGTCGACAGCCTGCGGCAGCACCTGGACAGCCTGCGGGTGGGCATCTACCGGCGCCACGGTGACAGCGTGGTGATCCGCATCGACTCGGTGATGGGGATGATGCGAGACAGCCTGGTGCGGGCGTGGCCGCGGGTGATGCGCGAGATGCCGGAGTTCCAGTTCCGGATGCGCGAGGGGGTGCTGCCCTTCTTCTACGAGTTCGGGCCGCGCTCGCTGGCGGGGGCCGAGTTCGCGGAGATGAACGAGGGGCTGGGGCGCTACTTCCGCACCAGCGAGGGGCTGCTGGTGCTGAAGGTGGCGCCCGAGAGCCCGGCGGCGCGCGCGGGGCTGGAGGCGGGCGACGTGGTGGTGCGCGCCAACGGCCGGGCGGTGGAGGACATCGGCGACCTGCGCGAGGCGTTCACCGGCGCGGACGAGCGCACCGTGCGGGTGGAGGTGGTGCGCCAGGGCGCCCGCCGCACCCTGGAGATCCGCTGGGAGCGCCCGGAGCGGCGCCCGTTCCGCGAGCTCCTCCCCGACCGGCGGCGGCCGGAGCGGGAGCGGCCGAGGACGCGGGGCTGAGCGCCGGGCGAACGGCCGGGCGAGGTCGACCCCCGTAGAATCCCGGCCGATCCGCGAGAACGTAGAACCGCCCCTTCCACCGAGCGTGGGAGGGGCGGTTCGCGTTCGGGAGATGGGAGATCGGCGCGGCGGTGGGGTGCCCCCTCCCTGGCGCCTGAGGCGCCTGTCCCTCCCCCGCTGCGCGGGAGAGGGACCTCCTCGCTGCGCTCGTAACGCGTGGAGGTGGGATCGGCGCCTGGGGTGGGATTGGCGCGGACGGTCCCTGTACTTCCGAATCTGTAAGATCGGCTGGTGTGTGCTCGTCATCCTGAGGCCCGATCACGCGAAACCAGCATACGCCTGGATGATCGCAGGGCCGAAGGATCTACTCGCCTCGCCACGTGGGCTGGGCGCGGCAGCGACACGGATGCCCGCTCGCCTCATCATCCACCGGTCAACCGAATGCGATATGATCTGCCACTGGCGTCGCGTGAGGGATGCGCGCCCGACAGGGCCGGGACGCGGGCGCGCCGTGGGGTTTGGCGCGACCGTGGCCCGGCGCGGTTGGGCACAGTCGTATCGTGCCCTACCGCGCGCGCAGCCCGGCCCGGAGCGCAGCGGAGGGACACGCCCAAACCAGCAGTTGAAGTTCGCGGTTCCCTCAACCAGCCGGCGCGAGGGCGCGGAACCCGGCGCGCAGCTCGGCGGCGATGCGCAGGGTGCGGACGTGGATGTCGACGGTGTCCTCGGTGTCGCGCGCGTAGCCGCCGGTCATGGCGACGGCCACGGGGACGCCAGCGTCGCGGCAGAGGGACAGCACGTAGCGGTCGCGCTCGGCCAGGCCCTCCTTGCTGAGCGCCAGGCGCCCGAAGCGGTCCTCGCGCCAGGGGTCGGCGCCGGCCAGGTAGACGGCCAAGTCGGGGCGGAAGCCGCCCAGCACGTCGGGGAGGTGCAGCTCCAGCGCGGCCAGGAAGGCGTCGTCGCCCGCGCCGTCGGGGAGCTCCACGTCCAGGCTGCCGCGCTCCTTGCGGAAGGGGAAGTTGCGGGCGCCGTGCACGGAGAAGGTGAAGACGTCGGGGTCGGCCGCGAAGACGGCCGCCGTGCCGTTGCCCTGGTGCACGTCGCAGTCGACGACCGCCGCGCGCGCGATCCGCCCTTCGCGCTGGAGGACGCGCACGGCCACGGCGGCGTCGTTGAAGACGCAGAAGCCCTCGCCGTGATCGGGATACGCGTGGTGCGTGCCCCCGGCCAGGTTGGCGGCGACGCCCCAGCCGCGCTCGGCCGCCTCGTCCAGCGCCACGCGCGCGGCGGCGGTCGTGGCCCCGGTGGAGCGGCGCGAGCGCTCCACCATCTCGGGGCTCCAGGGGAAGCCGATGCGGCGCTGGGCGAGCGGCGGCAGCGCGCCTTCGCGCACGGCGGCCAGGTAGCCGGGGTGGTGGACCAGCGCCAGCTCGTCCCAGCCGGCCGCGGGGGGCTCGGCCAGGTCGCCGGGGGCCAGCACGCCCTCGGCCAGGCAGCGCTCGCGGACGCGGCTGTACTTCCGCATCGGGAAGCGGTGCCCCTCTGGGAGCGGGAGGACGAAGCGGTCGGTGTAGAAGGCGCGCAACTGCGAGTGCGAAAGTGCGAAAGTGCGTGAGTGCGTGAGTGCGGTCCCGGGCTACTGGATGCCGACCACCTTGTGCGTCTGCACGGAGAGGCGCCAGGGCGGGCCCAGCTCCATCACGGCGCGGATCGTCTCGTCGTAGTTGGGGCCGCCCAGGGCGGGGACGTCCACCGGCTGCAGGAAGTAGTGCCGGAAGCTCGTTCCCGCGGCGATGCGGCGCACGGCGTCGACGTCGGGGGTGGCGCCCGGGGCGGAGGCGCCGGTGAAGAGCAGCTTGAGCTCGTCGCCCTCCTTCTGCGCGAACGTCTCCTGCTTGGGCGAGACGGTGAGCCAGTCCACCAGCGAGCGGTCGACGGGGCGCGCGCCGTTGGACTCCATCGAGATGCGGTAGCCGCGCGCGCGCAGGGCGTCGGAGAGCGGGCGGTCGAGCTGCAGGCTGGGCTCGCCGCCGGTGGCCACCAGCAGCAGCCCCGGGCGCTCGCCGCCGAAGCCCTCCTCCGCCGCGCGCCGCACCAGTTCCAGCGTGCCGTCCAGGTTTTCGGTGTAGACCGCCTTCACCCAGTCGGTGTCGCACCAGGGGCAGACGTCGTAGCCCAGGTTGCACCCGGCGAAGCGCAGGAACACGGCGGGGGAGCCGGCCTGCGCCCCCTCGCCCTGCAGTGTCGCGAACACCTCTCGGATCCCGTACTTCTTCGCCATCACCGTGTCCCAGGGACGCAGATCCGCTCCGGCAAGCGCGTGAAGATACCAGCCGCTCCCGCCGGCCTCCAGTACACCGCAGCGGAAGGAACGCCCACCGGGCGCCAATGCCGGGCACGGTGCTTGTACCATGGGACACAGGTGTCCCACTCTGTCCATCCCGCTCCCCAGAAAACGGGCACGGGCTAAAACCCACTTTTAAGCTAAGTTAACTTCTGGCAACGAGATAAACGTACGTATGCCGCTGGCCCAAATCCCGCGTTGGCACTGGCACGAACGCGATCCCACGGGGGGACAGCGACCGCAGGAACCTGGCAGTGACCACCTGAATCCGCAGCATCATACCCGCCCCCTTACCGCAGCACCCTCCCGCCCCCGACGCCCTCGGCGCTGCCCGACCCCCTCGCAGGCCCGGAGCCGGTAACCCCGGCTCCGGGCCCTGTCTTTTCAGTGCGTTAGTGCGTTAGTGCGTTAGTTCGTTAGTGCGTTAGTGCGTAACGGCGACTGCACCCCGGGTTTGGGCGTGTCCCTCCGCTGCGCTCCGGGCCGGGCTGCGCGCGCGGTAGGGCACGATACGACCGTGCCCAACCGCGCCGGGCCACCGCCGCGACGATACCCCGTGTCGCGGCGGCGTCCCGGCCCTCCGGGCGCGCATCC
>DASVWD010000183.1 GCA_036389795.1 Longimicrobium sp. | reverse complement strand
GCGGGGTGCGGGGTCTCGACGGGGGCGGCGGGCGCGGGCGCGGCGGATTCGGCCGCCGCGGGGGCGCTCGCCTCCGCCAGGGGCGCGCCGGCGAGCAGGACCAGCTGCGCGTGCATGAGGGCCAGCTGCCGCGTCACGATGTCCTGCAGCGAGGACCCGTCTCCCGCCCCGGCGGGAGGCAGGGCCGGAAGCCGGTTCACGGCCACGGGCGCCGGCGCGGTGGCGCCGTTCGCCGCCGGTGCCGTCGCCGGAGCCGCCTCGGCGGCGGCGGGCGCGGGAGCCGGCGCGGCAGCCGCGGGGGCCGGCGCGGGCTCGGGCGCGGGGGGCGGGAACGCGTCGTCCGGGACCTCGCGGGCCAGGTGCGCGGAGAGCTCGCCGATGCTCGCCAGCCCCTCCAGGAGGCGGCGGAACGGCACGCGGACGCCGAAGCGGCGCTCCACGGTGCGGCTCAGCTGCATCAGCAGGAGCGAATCCACCCCGAACTCCAGGAAGCTGGCGTCCGGGTCCAGCTGGCCCGGCTCCACCCCCACCAGCTGGGCGACGACGCCGGTCAGCACGGCGGCGACTCGGGACGCCTTGTCGGGAACGGGCACGGATGCGGTTGTCACGGGCAGGGCCATCGGCTGGGAGATCACGGGTGAGCTGGATGTGGATGCGGCGGGCGCCCCGGCTGCCGGAGCGGCAGGTGCTTCCGGCGCCGGAACGGCGGGGGTTTCGGCCGCCGGAGCGGCGGATGCTTCGGGCGCGGGCGCGGCGGCGCGGGGACGCGGCGGTACCACGGCCACCGTGCGCTCGAACGGGTACGTGGGAAGGGGGACGCGGCGCCCGGGCCGGGGCCCGCGCACGGCGCTCCAGTCCAGGACGGCGCCGGCGGCCCACAGCGCGCCCGCCGCGTTCCGCAGGGCCACGTCCGCGGGCTCGGGCTGGCCCGCCTTCGCCAGGCTGCGCACCACCACCCGCCCGGCGTCGGCATCGGGATGGCGGCGAGCGAAGGTGCCCAGCGTCTCGCCCGGGCCCACCTCCAGCAGCACCAGGGCGGGGTCCTGCAGCAGCCGGCCCACGCCATCCGCGAAGCGGACGGTCTGGCGAAGGTGGCGCACCCAGTAGCCCGGGTCCGCGGCTTCCGCCGGGGTGATCCAGTCCCCCGTGACGTTGGAGAGGAAGGGGAGCGCGGGCGTGGCGGGACGGGCGCGGCGCACCTCGGCCGCGAACTCGTCCAGGATGGGGTCCATGTCCGCGGAGTGAAACGCGTGCGACGTGTGCAGCCGCCGCGCGGCCACGCCCCGCTCCTCGAGCAGGGCCTCCACCCCGTCCACCTCCTCCGGGCTGCCGGACACCACGCAGTGCTGGCCGCTGTTCACCGCCGCCAGCGACAGGCGTCCGGCCAGCAGGGGCGCCACCTCCGCCTCCGGGAGGGGGACGGCCAGCATGGCGCCCGCGGGGAGCGCCTGCATCAGCCGCCCGCGCGCCGCCACCAGCCGGAGCGCCGCTTCGGGGGCGAAGACGCCGGCCAGCGCCGCCGCCACGTACTCCCCGATGCTGTGCCCCAGCATGGACGCCGGCCGCACCCCCCACGACATCCACAGCCTGGCCAGCGCGTACTCCACGGCGAAGAGCGCGGGCTGCGTGCAGCGGGTCTGCCGCAGGAGCGCGTCCGCCTCGTCCCTGCCCTCGTCGGAGGGGAAGAGCGCCGCGCGCAGGTCCGTCTCCAGCAGCGGCGTCAGGACGGCGGCGCAGCGGTCGATTTCCGCGCGGAAGACGGGCTCCCGCTCGTACAGCTCGCGCGCCATCCCCGCGTACTGCGTCCCCTGCCCCGGGAACAGGAAGGCGACGGGGGGCGCGGGGTCCGCCGCGCGCCGGCCCATGGGCTTGCGGGGGGCCGTCAGCGCCTCGCGCGCCTCCCCCCCGTCGCGCACGGCCGCGGCCCAGCGGTACAGGTGCGCGGCCCGCCCCTCCTGAAGGGTGAACGCCACGTCCGCCAGCGGGAGCGCGGGGTTCGCCTCCAGGTGCGCGGCCAGGTTGCCGCGCATCCGCTCCAGCGCCGCCTCGCTCCTGGCGCTCAGCACCAGCAGCTGCGGTGCGTCCGCGGGGACGGAGGGCGCGGCCGCGGGCGCCTCCTCCAGCACCACGTGGGCGTTGGTGCCGCCGATTCCCAGCGAGCTCACGCCCGCCCGGCGCGGGGCCCCGTTGCGCTTCCACTCCCGGAGCGACGCGTTCACGAAGAAGGGCGAGCCCTCCAGCCCCGCTTCCGGGTGCGGCGACCGGAAGTGCAGGGTGGGCGGCATCTCGCCGTGCTCCAGCGCGAGCACCGTCTTGATGAAGCCCGCCACCCCGGCCGCCGTGTCCAGGTGGCCGATGTTGGTCTTCACCGCGCCCAGGGCCACGGCGCCCTCCGGCACCCCCCGGAAGACCTCCTTGAGGGCCGACGCCTCCACGGGGTCGCCCAGGGGCGTGCCCGTGCCGTGCGCCTCGATGTAGGACACGTCCGACGGGTCCAGCCCGGCCAGCGCCAGCGCCTCGGCCACCACGGCGGCCTGGCCCTCCACGCTGGGGGCCGTGAAGCCCATCTTCCCCGCCCCGTCGTTGTTGATGGCGGAGCCCCTGACCACGGCGTGGATGGTGTCGCCGTCGCGCAGGGCGTCGGCCACCCGCTTGAGGACCACCACCCCCGCGCCGGAGCCGCCCACCGTCCCCGCCGCCTCCGCGTCGAAGGCGCGGCAGTGCCCGTCCGGGGAGACGATGCCGCCCTCCTGGTACAGGTAGCCGCCCGCCTGGTACGGGCTCAGGCTCGCGCCGCCCGCCAGCGCCAGGTCGCACTCGCGGTTCAACAGGCTCTGGCAGGCCAGGTGGATGGCCACCAGCGACGTGGAGCAGGCCGTCTGCACGGCAACGCTGGGCCCGCGCAGCCCCAGCTTGTACGACGTGCGCGTGGTGAGGAAGTCCTTGTCGTTGCCCTGGATGACGAGCCGGTGCGGCACCGACGCCGCGACCTCGGGGTCCGCCATGACCCTGGCCATGTAGGTGCTGAACCCGCACCCCGCGTACAGGCCGATGGCGCCGGGAAAGCGCGCCGAGTCGTACCCCGCGTCTTCCAGGGCGCTCCAGGCGCACTCCAGGAACACGCGGTGCTGCGGGTCGATGACCTGCGCCTCGCGGGGCGTGATCCCGAAGAATGCCGCGTCGAACGCGCACGGATCGGCCACGATGCCGTACGCGGGCACGAACGACGGGTCGCGGAGCATGGACTCGGGGTACCCTGCCGCCCGCAGCTCCTCGTCCGAGAAGAAGGAGATCGATTCCACCCCCCCGCGCAGGTTGGCCCAGAACGCCGCCGGGTCGCCGGCCCCGGGAAAGCGGCAGCTCATCCCCACGACCGCGATGTCGGCCTCGTGGCCCTCGGGCTCCATGTCGTCTGCTCCAGTTGCGGATGTACTGCCCTGGCTCATCATCTCAGCTCCCCCGCACGGGCCGGCGGGCGGCCCGGCGCTCCGCGGCTCGCGAGCGGCTCTGGGAGAGGAACTCGGCGCCCTGCGGCGTCTCGGCGGCCATGTGCGCCGCCAGCGACTCCACCGTGGTGTAGCGGAACAGGTCCACCAGCCGCAGGTCGGGGCGGATCTCCCGCAGCCGGCTGTACACGCGGTACAGCAGCAGCGAGGTGCCGCCCAGGTCGAAGAAGTTGTCGTGCACGCCCAGCTCCGGGAGAGAGAGCACGCTCGTCCACACCTCCGCCACCTGGCGCTCCATCTCGCTGCGCGGCGCCACGGCATCGGCGGCGGCCGCGTACACGGGCGGGGGCAGCATGCGCGGGTTCAGCTTTCCGGTGGGGGTCCGCGGCAGCGCGTCCAGCCGCACGAAGGCGCTGGGCACCATGTACTCCGGCACGCTGGCCAGCATGTGCCCGCGCAGGGCGGACGGGTCGGCGGCGTTCGCGTCGCCCACCACGTAGGCCACCAGCCGGCGGTCGCCCGGCACGTCCTCGCGCATCACGGCCAGGCACGCCGCCACGCCCTCGCGGCGGCGCAGCGCGGCCTCCACTTCGCCCAGCTCCACGCGGTAGCCGCGAATCTTCACCTGGTTGTCGCTGCGGCCCAGGATCATGAGGTTGCCGTCCGCCCGCCACCGGGCGCGGTCGCCCGTGCGGTACATCCGCGCGCCGGCTTCCCCGAACGGGTCCGGGACGAACTTCTCCGCCGAGAGCGCCGGACGGCCCAGGTAGCCGCGCGCCACGCCCGCGCCGCCGATGTACAGCTCGCCGGGGAGGCCGACGGGGACGGGCTCCATCCGCCCGTCCAGCACGTGGAAGGTGAGGTTCTGGATGGGGTGCCCCACGGGGACGGGCCCCTCGCGGTGGCGCCCCGTGGGCAGCAGGTACGCCGAGCAGCCGACGACGGTCTCCGTGGGGCCGTACTCGTTCATCAGCCGCACGTCCGGCGCGTTGTCCTGCCAGAACACCGTCGGCTCCGCGTTCAGGAAGTCCGCGCCCACGACGAGCGTCTTCGTGCTCCCGCGCATGTCCTCCGGCGTGAGCATGTCGTTCAGCAGCGCCAGGTGCGTGGGGGTGATCTTGATCAGCCCGTAGCCCGGCTGCCGCCGGATCGCGTCCGCCAGCGCCTCGACGGCGTTCTCCTCGGGGAGGAAGTGCACCGGGTGGCCGCAGAAC
The DNA here is from genome assembly GCA_036389795.1 of Longimicrobium sp. Lineage (NCBI taxonomy): Bacteria > Pseudomonadati > Gemmatimonadota > Longimicrobiia > Longimicrobiales > Longimicrobiaceae > Longimicrobium > Longimicrobium sp. The sequence goes on along the minus strand of DASVWD010000183.1, from coordinate 88 downwards.
AGCGGCAGCAGGTTGGTGATGGTGAGGTCCACCGCCATGGACGAGAAGACGGGCGCGCCGCTCCCCGCGTCCGCCCCGTAGTGGCGGA
>DASVWD010000182.1 GCA_036389795.1 Longimicrobium sp. | reverse complement strand
CGGAATGACATCGTGTGTGGGAAGCGATACTCGACTCGATTCCGACGGCCTTCACGGTGATGTAGAGAACGCGCGGCCGGCTCCGACTACTGTACGCAAGGGCCAACGACGGCTCCTTCGCAACCGCCGACAGGGGCGCCGAACCTCAGGGAGGAGAACGAACCATGAAGTACATGCTGATGATGCACGTGCCGGCCGGAACGGGCGACTACCAGATCAACCACTGGTCGCCGGAGGACTTCCAGGCCCACATCGCGTTCATGCACCAGTACAACCGGGAGCTGACCGAGGCGGGCGAGTGGGTGGACGCCCAGGGGCTCACCCCTCCCGGACAGGCCAGGCTGGTGCGCGCGGGGAAGGACGGCGCGCCGATCACCGACGGGCCGTTCCCCGAGTCGAAAGAGTTCCTCGCCGGCTACTGGATCGTGGAGGTCGACTCGCCCGAGCGCGCCTACCAGCTCGCCGCCAAGGCCTCCGCGGCGCCCGGCCCCGGCGGCGCGCCGCTGAACATGCCGATCGAGGTGCGCCAGGTGATGAGCGGCCCGCCGACCGACGCGTGAGAGCGGACGCCTCGCCCGTCACCGTCGAGCACCTGCTGCGCGAGCTTGCGCCGCAGGTGCTCGGCGCCGTCGCGCGCCGCCACGGCGACTTCGCCGCCGCCGAGGACGCGGTGCAGGAGGCGCTGATCGCGGCGGCGGCGCAGTGGCCGGCGGCGGGCGTCCCCGCCAACCCCCGCGGCTGGCTCTACCACGTCGCCCTGCGGCGCATCACCGACCACCTGCGCAGCGAGATGGCCCGGCGCCGCCGCGAAGACGGCGTGGCGAGCCAGGTGTGGGCCGAGTGGGCGTTCGTGCCGCCGCCGGACGGGGAGGTCGGGGTGGACCGCGACGACACGCTCGTCCTGCTCTTCATGTGCTGCCACCCCGCGCTGACGCCCGCCTCGGCGGTGGCGCTCACGCTGCGCGCCGTGGGCGGGCTGACCACCGCGGAGATCGCCGCCGCGTTCCTGGTCCCCGAGGCCACGATGGCGCAGCGGATCAGCCGGGCCAAGCAGAGCATCAGGGCGTCCGGCGTCCCGTTCGAGATGCCCGGCGCCGCCGAGCGCGCCGAACGGCTCGGCGCCGTGCTGCACGTCCTGTATCTGATCTTCAACGAGGGCTACACCAGCAGCAGCGGCCCGGACCTGAACCGCCCCGACCTGTCGAACGAGGCGATCCGGCTCGCGCGGACCCTCCACGACCTGCTCCCGGGCGACGGCGAGGTCGCGGGGCTGCTGGCGCTCATGCTACTCACCGACGCGCGCCGCGCCGCGCGGACCGGACCGAACGGCGAGCTGGTCCCGCTCGACGAGCAGGACCGCACGCTCTGGGACCAGGAGCTGATCGCCGAGGGGACCCGGCTCGTCTCGGAGGCGCTCTCCCGGGGGTCGGCCGGACCGTACCAGCTGCAGGCGGCGGTCGCGGCCGTCCACGACGAGGCGGCGCGCGCCGAGGACAGCGACTGGCCGCAGGTCCTCGCGCTGTACGGCCTGCTCAGGCGGATGTCCGACAACCCGATGGTGGCGCTCAACCACGCGATCGCGGCCGCGATGGTGCACGGCCCGGCCGTGGGGCTCGAGCTGCTGCGGCCGCTGGACGCCGATGCGCGGATCGCCGGGCACTACCGCCTCGACGCCGTCCGCGCGCACCTGCACGAGCGGGCCGGCGACCCCGGGCGGGCCCTCGCGCACTACCGGGCCGCGGCGGAGCGGACGGCGAGCCTCCCGGAGCGGAACTACCTCCTCACGAAAGCGGCCCGGCTCGGCGCCGGGCTGCGCGGGAAGGAACCCGCCCGCGCGGAATAGAGTCGCGTTCCCGGATCCCTTGGAGAGAAACGAAAAGCCCGCGCGGGGCAGGCCGCGCGGGCTGGGATCGTTCGCGGAGTGCGGCGTTCTCAGCCG
>DASVWD010000181.1 GCA_036389795.1 Longimicrobium sp. | reverse complement strand
CAGGGCGCGCGAGCGCTACAGCCGAGCCGTACTAAGGGCCCGTGAGGCTTGGCCGGTCGATCGGGTGCTTTCGAGCACCCCTGCCGGTCCATCGTTCCGAACATGCAGGAGGGCGCGAGTCGCGCCGACATCACACCCAGCTTCTCTGTCTTTGCTTCGCCACCAACTACGGCCGGTGGCTATGGCGCGAGGGTACCACCCGATCCCATCCCGAACTCGGAAGTTAAGCCTCGCTGCGCGGATGGTACTGCCGGGGCCACCCGGTGGGAGAGTACGGCGCCGCCGGCCCACTTAAACAACGCCCGCTCGATTCAATTGAATCGGGCGGGCGTTGCTGTTTGTGTGCGTGGGGGATTCCTGCGTCTGGATCGGCGGGCTCGGCGGGCTTCGGCGCGGCGGCGGGGGCCCCCGCCCTGGCGCTCGAGGCGCCTGTCCCTCCCCCGCTGCGCGGGAGAGGGACTTCCTCGCTGCGCTCGTGACGGGCGGGGGAGGTCTCGCACGAGGGGGCGGGGGGCGTTGCCGCCGGTACGTTTCCGAGGTGTTCAGCGAGCGTAGCTCGCGCGGCGGACGCGCAGGATCGCGCCGGCGGCGGGGGAGGGCGCCCGGTACGTGGAGCCCAGGCCGAAGAAGAAGTCGCCGCCGCTCTCCTCGAACGAGCGGGCGAAGGTCGGGGCGGAGAAGCGGAACAGCTCGCGCCAGCGCCGCAGGTCGCCGGTGGCGTAGACGTGGACCGTGTACCCGCCGGCCGCCGCGGGCGCCGCCGCGAGCACGTACAGGAGGGGGCCGCGCACCAGGAGGTCGTACGGAACCGCCTCCGGGTCGGGAAGCGCGACGCTCCGGGCGTCGCGGAGCGTGCGCGTGGCCGCGAGCGCGGCGGGCTTCCAGTCGATGGCGCCGGCGGCCACCACGTACACCAGCGCGCCGCGGAACGCCACCGGGCGGAGGATGCGCCCGGCGGTGTCGGGAAGGCCCGGCAGCAGCAGGGCGCCGCCGATGCCCGTGCCGACGAAGCGCGCGCCGTCGAACCGCAGCAGCTCGCCCGCGGCGGGGTGCGGGTCGGTCCGGAGCCGGGGCGCGGCGTAAAGCTCGCCTCCGTGCTCGAAGAGGACGAGCATGCGCCGGACCTCGCCGGTCGCGGCCGACCAGGTGCGGCCGCGGTCCGCGGAGGCGAGGAGGGTGGCCTGGCCGGGCCTGCCGCCGCCGCCGACGGCCGCGAAGAGCCGCCCCCGGTGCCACGCCAGGTCGAAGGTGTGCAGCGCGTGCGGGAGGGTGCGGTGCTTTACCCACGCCCCGCGCTCCAGCCGGTAGAAGTTGCCGAGCGACCAGCCGCCGCGGGGGTCCGTCCCGGGTACGTAGAGCTCGCCGTTCAGCACGCGGAACGCGTCGACCTGCTCTTCGTCGGTGCGGTAGCCCGGGGCCACCCGGCCCGTGGCGGGGTCGATCGACCAGAGCGCCACCGGGCCGCGGTTGCGGATAGGTCGCCGTGCCCCAGGTAGATGCGCCCGCCGAAGAGCTGCATGTCCCACACGTTGCGAGCGTGGGGCGGACTTCCGGCGAACGGCGTGGCGACGAGCTCCGCTGGAGCGCCGACTCGGGGCGGCGGGGGCGTGTCGCGGCACCCCGCCAGGATGGCGGCGAGGGCGATCGCGAGCGCTGGCGGACAGGGGCAGCGGCGGTGCAGGGCGAGGAGGAGGGACGGCGGCGAGCCAGGCGGGAACCCGGCGTCATCGGCGGACTTCGGCGCGGCGGCGGGGGCCCTCACCCGCCGCCTTAGAGCGGCAACCCTCTCCCAACAGCGGGAGAGGGTGGACTTTACGAGTGGGTCCGGGGGCTGTTCCCTGTCCCCTGTTCCCTGCAGTTGCGTGAGGGATGCGCGCCCGCAGGGCCGGGACGCCGCCGCCACGGGGGTATCGTGGCGGCGGTGGCCCGGCGCGGTTGGGCACAGTGGTATCGTGCCCTACCGCGCGCGCAGCCCGGCCCGGAGCGCAGCGGAGGGACACGCCCAGAACCGCAGTGCGAAGTGCGGGGTGCGAAGTGCGAAGTACCGACGCGGCAGTCAGCCGGCGTCGACGCAGACGCGGTTCTTGCCGGCGGCCTTGGCGGCGTACATGGCGGTGTCGGCGCGGTGCAGGAGGCTCTGCTCCTTGACGTGCGCGGGGGCCGAGGAGTGCCCGGGGACGTACTCGGCCACGCCCAGCGAGGCGGAGATGGCGCCGGTGAGGTGCAGCGCCCGTAGCTCGGGGCCGTGGTCGCGCTCGATGTAGGTGCCGCCCTCGATGGCCGCGCGGATCCGCTCGGCGATCTCCACCGCCTCGTCCAGGCCGGTGTTCGGGAGCCCGGCCACGAACTCGTCGCCGCCGTAGCGGGCCAGGATCACGCCCTCGCGGTCGACCGTGCGGCGCAGCAGGAAGCCCACCTCGCGCAGCACCTGGCTGCCGGCCAGGTGGCCGTAGGTGTCGTTGACGCCCTTGAAGCGGTCCAGGTCGAAGAAGACCAGGCAGCAGGGCCGGCCCGCCTGGTCGGCCTCGGCGATCATCTCCACCAGGCGGTGGTGCAGCCAGCGGTCGTTGGCCAGGCCGGTGAGGTCGTCGCGGCGGGCCAGCTCGTTGGCGCGCTTGGCGTCGAGCGCGTTCTGCAGGGTGGACGAGGTGTAGCCGGCGAAGATCTCCAGGAGCGCCAGGTCGCGCTCGGTGAAGGCGGCGCCGCCGGGGCGGTCGATCAGCTCGATGACGCCGCACACGGCGCCGCCGATGGCGATCGGGGCGGCCAGCACGGAGTGGCGCTCGTCGCCTTCGGCCGCCTCGCGCGCGAAGACGGCGTCGGCGGAGACGGCGTCGGCCCGGTACGGGTGGCCGGTGCGGTAGACCTTCCCCGCCACGCCGCGCGCGGCGGGGACGCGGGTGCCGGGGAGCGTGGCCGCGCCGGGGCCGAAGGCGGTGACGAAGCAGAGCACGTTCTTCGCGCGGTCGTCCACCTTCTGGAGGGGGTCGTCCAGGAGGATGGCGCCCGACTCGGAGGGGACCAGCTCGCGGGCCTTCTCCAGGATGGTGCGCAGCTGCAGCTCCAGGTCCACCTCGCTGGGGAGCCCGGGAGAGGCCTTCTGGCGCTGCAGGAAGCGCTCGAGGTCGCCCCCCTGCACCGAGTGGAACTCGGGCGGGGCTTCGGCGAGCGCGGCGGGGAGACGGTCCACGGGCGGCGGGTCTCTTCAGGTGTAGCGCATCGGCGCGTGGCCCAGGTACTTCCGGATGAGCGCCATCTGCCCCACGTGGTACGCGTCGTGGGTGACCAGGAAGGCGAGCGCCCCGGCCACGCTGGGGTCGTCCAGCGGGAAGCGCTGGGGCGAGGGGGCGCCGAGCTCGTCCGCGGTGAGCGCGCCCAGCCGGGCCTCGAGCGCGGCGGAGACCTCGCTCCACGCGGTACGAATCTCCGCCAGCGGGGGGAGCCGGGCAAGCCCGTCGATCCCGGAGACGCCTTCCAGGAGCGCCGCGAACGGGTTCGCCACCGTCTCCACGCCCAGCAGGCGGGCCGCGAAGTGGCGCGAGTCCACCAGGTGCAGGGCCAGGAAGGCCAGGCTGTTGGTCCGCTCGCCGGGGCGCCGGCCGGCCTCCTCGTCGTCCACGCCCTCCAGGCAGTTGAGGTACAGCCGCGTGTGCATGCCGAGAGCGGCGGCGAGCGGCGCGGCGACGGGGTGCATGGGGCGGTCGGGTCCGGATGCGGGGGAGGCGAGCCGCGCCGCCGGGGCGGACGCGCACGGTGGACGGCGGCCCGCGCGCGGAGGCGGGCTCGCGACGAATCAGGGCGGACTTGTCCCGGTAGAGCCGAATATTACGCTGGCGGGCCGTTCCTCAACAAGGGTTTGTGATCCCGCGCGCGGTCACGCCCGCCACGGCCGCGCGCGGGAGGTGGGGCACGCGAGGTCCAGGCGGCCTGGCGACGGTCGCTCCGGCCCGCTCCGAAGGGGCGATCTATCGAACCCGCGCCCCGGCGCGAACGGCCGACGGCGACCTCCCGGGCGGGCGGCGGCGGCGGGAACGGCGGGCGACGGGCTCCGAACCCGCCGGCGGGTCACGGCGGACGCAGGCGCCGTCTTCGTCCGATCACGTGAGCTGACAGGCACTTGCGCGCGCCGTGCGCCGACCGCGACGGGCGTCGTGTTCATGACCATGGCGCTCGCGCCGCGGGTGTGACATATTCTCCCCAAGCTGCGGACGGCGTGCCCCGGCGGTTGCGGCATCGGCGTCCACACCATTCCGCAGGCGGCAGCGCCTGTCCCCATCCGGGCACCCAGCCGGCACTTCGGCGCCACCCCCCGTACTCCCATGAGCGAATCCGAGCAGCCCGACGTCCCCATCACCGTGCTCATCGTCGACGACGAGGAGCTGCTGGTGAAGAGCTGCGGCCAGATCCTCTCCAGCGAGGGCTACACCGTGCACACCGAGGGGCGCGGCAAGAACGCGCTCGACGTGGTGCGGCGGCACCGCCCCGACATCGTCCTGACCGACCTGATGCTGCCGGACATGGACGGGCTGGCGCTGCTCAAGGAGATCAAGAAGAACGCGCCGGAGACGCTGGTGGTGATGATCACCGGCTTCGCCACGGTGGACTCGAGCGTGGAGGCGATCCGCGCGGGGGCGTACGACTACATCCCCAAGCCGTTCACGGCCACGCAGCTGCGCATCCTGATCGGGCGGGCGGCCCAGCAGGTGAAGCTGGTGCGCGACAACGCGCAGCTGCGCGACCAGCTCAAGAAGCACTACAGCTTCGAGAACATCATCGGCACCAGCGACACCATCCAGAAGGTGTTCTCGGTGGTCAGCCGCGTGGCGCCCACCGACGCCAGCGTGTTCATCTCGGGCGAGAGCGGGACGGGGAAGGAGCTGATCGCGCGGGCGATCCACGCCAACAGCCGGCGCTCGGCGCGGCCGTTCATGGCCATCAACTGCGCGGCGCTCCCCGATCACCTGCTGGAGAGCGAGCTGTTCGGGCACGAGAAGGGCTCGTTCACGGGCGCCGACCAGCAGCGGCGGGGGCTGCTGGAGGTGGCCAGCGGCGGCAGCTTCTTCATGGACGAGATCTCGGAGATGAGCATGGAGCTGCAGGCCAAGCTCCTGCGCGTGATCCAGGAGCGGCGCATCCGCCGGGTGGGCGGCGAGGTGGAGATCCCCATCGATGTGCGCTGGATCTCGGCCACCAACCGCGATCCGGAAGCCGCGGTGCGCGACGGCAACCTGCGGCAGGACCTGCTCTACCGGCTGAACGTGGTGCCGGTGAAGCTGCCGCCGCTGCGCCAGCGGCGCGAGGACATCCCGGCGCTGGCGCAGCACTTCCTCCGCCGCTACGCGCAGGAGTACGAGCGGCAGAACCTGCGCTTCAGCGCCGACGCGCTCCGGGTGCTGGTGGACTACGACTGGCCGGGGAACGTGCGCGAGCTGCAGAACGTGGTGGAGCGCATCGTGTCGATGTGCCTGCCGGGGCAGGAGATCCTCCCCGAGGACATGCCCGAGGAGCTGTCGCAGCGGCGCGCCGCCAACGGGAAGGCGGCGACCCCGTACAGCGCCGACCTGCCGTTCCACGACGCCAAGAACGACGCCATCGCCGACTTCGAGAAGGAGTACCTGCGCGACCTGCTGAAGCGCCACAACGGCAACATCTCGCAGGCGGCGCGCACGGCGGGGATCGACCGCAAGACGATCCACCGCATGCTGGCCAAGTACGACCTGGAAGGCAACGACGACGAGTAGCGCGGCGAGCGTCGATCGAGGAGGGCCGGGGGCGGCGTTCGCGCCGTCCCCGGCCCTTTTTTGCGTCCGTGATTCCGGAGACTGCCGAACTGCGACTTCCGGGTTTGGGCATGTCCCTCCGCTGCGCTCCGGGCCGGGCTGCGCGCGCCGTAGGGCACGATACGACCGTGCCCAACGG
>DASVWD010000180.1 GCA_036389795.1 Longimicrobium sp. | reverse complement strand
GACGGAGACGACGACGTTCTCCCTCGCCCACCCGGTGGCGGAGGAGGACGTCGCGGAGAGCGCGCCGGGCGTGCCGATCGGGCGGCCGAAGGCGAACACGCGCGCCTACGTGCTGGACCGGGCGGGCGAGCCGGTGCCCGTGGGCGTGGTCGGCGAGCTGTACGTGGGCGGCGCGGGCGTGGCGCTGGGCTACCTGGACCGGCCGGAGCTGACGGCGGAGCGCTTCGTGGCCGACCCGTTCGGCGCGGAGCCGGGCGCGCGCCTCTACCGCACGGGCGACCTGGTGCGCCGGCGCGGCGACGGCGCGCTGGAGTTCGTGGGGCGGACCGACTTCCAGGTGAAGGTGCGGGGCTTCCGCATCGAGCCGCGGGAGATCGAGGCGCGGCTGCTGGAGCACCCGGGCGTGCGCGAGGCGGTGGTGGTGGCGCGCGAGGACGGACCCGGCGAGAAGCGGCTGGTGGCGTACTGCGTGGGCGCGGACGCCGGGGCGGACGCGCTGCGGGCGCACCTGGCGGAGCGCCTGCCGGAGCACATGGTGCCGGCGGCGTACGTGCGCCTGGAGGCGCTGCCGCTGACGCCGAACGGGAAGGTGGACCGCCGGGCGCTCCCGGCGCCGGAGGGGGACGCCTACGCGGCGCGCGCGTACGAGGCGCCGGTCGGGGAGATCGAGGAGGCGCTGGCGGAGGTCTGGGCGGAGGTGCTGGGGGTGGAGCGGGTGGGCCGCCGCGACAACTTCTTCGAGCTGGGCGGACACTCGCTCCTGGCGCTGCGGCTGATCGAGCGGATGCGCCGGCGAGACCTGCACGCGGAGGTCGGCGCGCTGTTCACCGCGCCCACGCTGGCGGGGCTCGCGGCGGTCACCGAGCTCGTCCGGGAGATCCGCCTGTGACGATCCGGGAGCTCCTGGTCCGGCTCGCCGAGGAGAAGGTCGAGCTCGCCGCGGACGCCGACGAGCTGGTCGTCCGCACCCGGAGCCGGGCGCTGGACCCGGCGCTGCTCGGGCTCCTGCGCGAGAACAAGCAGGCGCTCCTGAACGTGGTGCGGTCCGGGGAATACGCTCCCGCCTCGTCCGCCGGCCGGGCGCCGCTGCTGGAGCTGAGCCAGGCGCAGCTGGACCGGATCGCGGCGGGGGTGGAGGGCGGCGCGGCGAACGTGCAGGACGTCTATCCGCTGGCGCCGCTGCAGGAAGGGATCCTCTTCCACCACCTGCTGGCGGCGGAAGGCGATCCGTACCTGCTGACGAGCGTGGCCGCCTTCGACGGCCGCGAGCGCCTGGACGCGTACGTGGCCGCGCTGCGGGCGGTGATCGCCCGCCACGACATCCTGCGCACCTCGGTGACGTGGGAAGGCCTCCCCGAGCCGGTGCAGGTGGTGTGGCGGCAGGCGCGGCTGGAGGTGGAGGAGGTGGAGCTGGACCCCGCCGCGGGCGACGCGGCCAGGCAGCTGTGGACGCGGCTCGATCCCCGGCGCCACCGGCTGGACGTGCGCCGCGCGCCGCTGATGCGGGTCTACGCCGCGCGCGACGCGGCCCGGGAGCGCTGGCTCCTGCTGCGGCACCTGCACCACCTGATCGGCGACCACGTGACGCAGGACGTGGTCGACGAGGAGATCCGGGCGCACCTGGCGGGGTGCGCGGACGCGCTCCCGGCGCCGCCGCCGTTCCGCGACTTCGTGGCCCGGGCGCGCCTGGGGGTGAGCCGCGCCGAGCACGAGGCGTACTTCCGGGCGCTGCTGGGCGACGTGGACGAGCCCACGGCGCCGTTCGGCCTGCTGGACGTGTGGGGCGACGGGTCGCGGATCGCCGGCGCGCGGCGGGCGATGGACGCCGCGCTGGCGGCGCGGCTGCGCGAGCGCGCGCGGACGCTGGGGGTGAGCGCGGCCGCCGTGTGCCACGTGGCGTGGGCCGGGGTCCTGGCGCGGACGTCGGGACGCGGGGACGTGGTGTTCGGGACCGTGCTCTTCGGGCGGATGAGCGGAGGCGAGGGAGCGGCCCGGGCGCCGGGGCCGTTCATCAACACGCTCCCGGTGCGGATTCGGGTGGGCGAGGAGGGCGTGGAGGCCAGCGTGCGCGCGGCGCACCGGCAGCTGGCGGAGCTGCTGCGGCACGAGCACGCCTCGCTGGCGCTGGCGCAGCGGTGCAGCGGCGTAGCCGCGCCGGCGCCGCTCTTCACCGCGCTGCTCAACTACCGGCACAGCGGCGGCGGGGGTGCGTCCGCCGCGCCGGAGGCGGGCGGGGCGCGCGAGATCCACGGCGAAGAGCGGACGAACTACCCGGTGACGCTCTCGGTCGACGACCTCCGCGAGGGGTTCGCCCTGACGGCGCAGGCGCCGGCGTCGGTGGGCCCGGAGCGGGTGTGCGCGATGATGCACCGGGCGCTGGAGGGGGTGGTGGAGGCGCTGGAGACGGCGCCGGAGCGCGCGCTCGCCGGCGTGGACGTGCTCCCGGAGTCCGAGCGGCGGCGGGTGGTGGAGGAGTGGAACGCGACGGAAGCCGCGTACCCGCGCGAAGCGTGCGTGCACGAGCTGTTCGAGGCGCAGGTGGAGCGGGCGCCGGACGCGGTGGCGGTCTCGTTCGCGGGCGAGACGCTCTCCTACGCCGAGCTGAACCGGCGCGCGAACCGGCTGGCGCACCATCTCCAGGGGCGCGGCGTGGGCCCCGACGCGCGGGTGGGGCTGTGCGTGGAGCGCGGCCCGGAGATGGTCGTGGCCGTGCTGGGGGTGCTCAAGGCGGGCGCCGCCTACGTGCCGCTGGACCCCGGGTACCCGGAAGAGCGGCTGCGCTACATGCTGGCCGACAGCGCCCCGGCGATCCTGCTCACCCGGTCTTCCCTGGCGGAGCGCTTCGCCGGGGCGGACGTCCCCGTGCTTTCTCTCGACTCCGACGCCTCCGCCTGGGCCGAGCACCCGGAGACGAACCCCGGGCGCGGCGGGCTGACGCCGCGCCACCTGGCGTACGTGATCTACACCTCGGGCTCGACCGGCCGGCCCAAGGGGGTGATGGTCGAGCACCGGGGCGTGTGCAACCTGGCGGCGGCGCAGGAGCCCTTCGCGGCGGGGCCGGGGAGCCGGGTGCTGCAGTTCGCCTCGTTCAGCTTCGACGCCTGCGCGTTCGAGATGGTGATGGCGCTGTGCCGGGGCGCCGCCCTGCACCTGCCGCCCGCGGGCGAGGTGCTGGCCGGCGAAGCGCTGCTGCGCACGCTGGCCGGCGAGGCGATCACCCACGCCACGCTGCCGCCGGCCGTGCTGGGGCCGCTCCCCGAGGGGGCGAAGCTGGGCGCGGTGTGCACGCTGGTGCTGGCGGGCGACGTGGTGACGCAGGCCCTGGTGGAGCGGTGGGCGCCGGGCCGGCGGCTCTTCAACGCCTACGGGCCCACGGAGGCGACCGTCTGGGCCACGGTGCAGGAGTGCCGGACCGGCGCGGCGGGCGAGCCCGGCATCGGGCGTCCGATCGCCAACGCGCGCGTCTACGTGCTGGACGAGGCGGGCGAGCCGGCGCCGGTGGGGGTGGCCGGGGAGCTGTGCGTCGGGGGCGCGGGGGTGGCGCGGGGGTACCTGGGCCGCCCGGGGCTGACGGCGGAGCGCTTCGTGGCGGACCCGTTCGGCGGCGAACCGGGGGCCCGGCTGTACCGGACGGGGGACCTGGCCCGGTGGCGCGCGGACGGCACGGTGGAGTTCCTGGGGCGGAAGGACTTCCAGGTGAAGGTGCGCGGCTTCCGGGTGGAGCCGGGCGAGGTGGAGGCGCGGCTGCTGGAGCACCCGGCGGTGCGCGAAGGGGTGGTGCTGGCGCGCGGGGACGGCCCCGGCGAGAAGCGCCTGGTGGCGTACTACACGGGCGAGGCGGTGGAGGCGGAGGCGCTGCGGGCGCACCTGGCGGAGCGGCTGCCGGAGCACATGGTGCCGGCGGCGTACGTACGCTTGGAGGCGCTGCCGCTGAGCCCGAGCGGGAAGGTGGACCGCCGGGCGCTGCCGGCGCCGGAGGGCGGCGCGTACGCATCGCGCGCATACGAGGCGCCGGTGGGCGAGGTCGAGACCGCGCTGGCGGAGATCTGGGCGGAGGTGCTGGGGGTGGAGCGGGTGGGGCGCCGCGACCACTTCTTCGAGCTGGGCGGGCACTCGCTCCTGGCGGTGCGGGTGGTCTCGCGCGTGCGCGAGGCGCTGGGCGTCGAGGCGGCGCTGGGCGCGGTGTTCGAGCGGCCGGTGCTGGCGGACTTCGCGCGGGGGCTCGAGGCGGCGGCGCGGGCGGAGCTCCCGGCGATCGAGCCGGTGGACCGCGCGGGGCGCCTGGCGCCGTCGTTCGCGCAGCAGCGGCTCTGGTTCCTGGAGCAGCTGGGGGGCGCGGGAGCCGCCTACCACATCCCGCTGCGGCTGCGGCTGCGGGGCGAGCTGGACCGCGAGGCGCTCTCGCGCGCGCTGGACCGGATCGTGGCGCGGCACGAGGCGCTGCGCACCACCTTCCCCCCGGTGGACGGGGAGCCCGTGCAGCACGTCGCGCCGGCCGGGGAGAGCGTCTTCCCCCTGCTGGAGCACGACCTGGCCGGGCGCGCCGACCGGGACGCCGAGCTGCGCCGCCTGGTGGCCGAAGAGGCGGGCGCGCCGTTCGACGTCGGCCGGGGTCCGCTCGTGCGCGGCCGCCTGGTGCGGCTCGCGGCCGACGACCACGTGTTGCTCGTCACCATGCACCACATCGTCTCCGACGCGTGGTCGATGGGCGTGCTGGTGGACGAACTCGGCGCGCTGTACGCCGCCTACCGGCGCGGCGGGAAAGACCCGCTGCCGCCGCTCGCGGTGCAGTACGCGGACTACGCGGCATGGCAGCGGCGCTGGGTGGACGGCGAGGTTCTCCAGCGGCAGGCGGACTACTGGACGCATGCGCTCGCCGGCGCCCCCGAGCTGCTGGAGCTGCCCACCGACCACCCGCGTCCCGCGCGGCAGGACCACGCCGGGGCCACGGTCGCCCTGGAGCTGGACGAGGAGCTGACGGCGGGGCTCAGGGCGCTCGGCCGCCGGCACGGGACCACGCTGTTCATGACGCTGCTCGCCGGGTGGGCCACCGTGCTCGGCCGGCTGTCGGGGCAGGACGACGTGGTGATCGGCACGCCCACGGCCAACCGCGGGCGGCGGGAGATCGAGGGGCTGATCGGCTTCTTCGTCAACACCCTGGCCGTGCGCGTGGACCTCGCGGGTGCGCCCACGGTGGCGGAGCTGCTGGGGCGGGTGAAGGCGCGCGCGCTCGGGGCGCAGCAGAACCAGGACATCCCCTTCGAGCAGGTGGTGGAGCTGCTGCAGCCGGCGCGCAGCCTGGCGCACACGCCGCTCTTCCAGGCGATGTTCGCCTGGCAGAACGCACCGCGGCCGCGCCTGGAGCTGCCGGGGCTGGAGCTGGCGCCCGTGCCGGGCGCCGCGCAGGCGACGGCGAAGTTCGACATCTCCCTCACCCTCTCCGAGCGGGGCGGCCGGATCGTCGGGGCGGTGGAGTACGCCACCTCGCTCTTCGAGCGGGCCACCGTCGAGCGCTACGCCGGCTATCTCCGGTGCGTGCTGGAGGAGATGGCGGCGGACGACGGCCGGAGCGTGGAGCGGCTGGACGTGCTGCCCGAGACCGAGCGTCGGCAGCTCCTGGAGGAGTGGAACGCCACCCATGCGCCGTATCCGCGTGGCGCGTCGGTCCACGAGCTGTTCAGGGCGCAGGCGGAGCGGACGCCGGACGCGGTGGCGGTCGTCTCCGGAGAGCGCTCGCTCGCCTACGCGGAGCTTGACGCGCGGGCCAATCGGCTGGCGCTTCGGCTGAGGTCGCGCGGCGTGGGTCCGGACACGCGGGTGGCGGTGCTGATGCCGCGCTCGGTGGAACTGGTGGTGGCGGAGCTGGCGATCCTCAAAGTGGGCGCCGCGTACGTGCCGCTGGACGCGTCGCATCCGCCGGAG
>DASVWD010000179.1 GCA_036389795.1 Longimicrobium sp. | reverse complement strand
CGGCGGCCGGAATCTCCGGCCGCCGCGCTTCGATGCGCCGCCCGCGGGGGCGCTCAGCTCTTCCCGGCCGTCCTGGCGGCGAACGGGGAGAGAAGCTGCGCCCTGTGAAGACGCATCCAGGTCCTCGGCGCCCGCGCGTCCACGCCTTTCAGGGCCCGCCGAGGACGGTCAGGTCCGCCTGCGAGCGCGGGAGGATCTCGTGGTGGTCGTCGTACTGCCCGCTGAAGCCCACCACGCGCAGCCGCTGCCCCGGGCGGATGCCGGACACGTCCATCTTCGCGCCCACGGGGACGAAGACGAGCAGCGGCCCCGACCCGTCGTCGATGGTGACCTTCCACCCGTACGGCCGGTCGTCCACCACCGGGCCGGCGACGGTGCCGCCGGTGGCGAGGAGCGACCCTTCCGTCGCCTCGCCCACCTCGCCGGTCCGCGCGGCCCGCGGCTGCGGCGGGCGCCCGGCCCCGCGCACCGCGACCGAGTCCGGCGCGATCCCCAGCAGGCCGTGGTTGTCGGCGAGCCGTCCGGAGACGCGGACCACCTGGAACGGCTCCACGCGCGTGGCCGAGTCGGCGGCGACGTAGATCCCAGCCGTGGCGTCCTGCACCGCGAACCCGGCGTCGATCACGCCCGAGGGCACCGTCACCACGCCTTCGACCGTGACCATGCTCCCGAGCGGCTGCCGGCGCACCTCGGCGATCCGTGCGACGGGCTCGCCCGCGGCAGGTGCCGGGTCAGGCCGGGAGCAGGCAGCGGAGGCGGCGACGGCGGCGAGAATGCCGAGAACCCTGATCCGGACCGCGTGGTTCATCGGGTCTCGGGAACGTAGGGGATCAGGCCCATCTGGAACGCCTGCTCCTGGAGCTCGCGGGGGAGGTGGCGCGCGTCCACGATCATACCGTTCGAGAGCTGGACGTGCCAGGCGAGCGGGTTTTCACCGATCCGGCTGGGCCGCCACCACCGCGGGTCGGCGGTGCCGATGCGCAGGAGGCGCCGGATCTCCTTCGCCTTCCCCGCCACGGTGTTCTGCCCCACGTCCATCAGCTCGCACAGGCGGCGGGCCTCCAGGTGCGGCGTCTGGGTGGGATCGAAGAGGAAGTTCACCTGCCCCAGCGCGTAGACGATGGCGGCGGCCCAGCTCTTCGGCCTCCCGCCTTCCAGCGGAGATGGGCGCTTGCGGCTGAGCGTGGCGGCCATGTCGCGCGCCATGGCCGCGTACTCGGCGTCGAGGTGCTCGGCGCAGAACGCGTCGGTGATGCGGACGACCTCGTCATGGACGGGCCGGAGCTTCTGCGGGACGCGGGGCTCGTCGGTCTGGCGGGAGCGCGCGGTCATCGGGGGGCACACCAGGTCAGAGTAGACGCTCTGGACGGCCACAACCTAACGGCGGCCGGATCGAAACGCGAGGGGCGTCCGCGGCCGGTCCATCGTCCTCCTCCCTCCCCGGTGCGCGAGCGGTGGAACGGACGGGGCCGGCATGGCATATTGCCGCCCCATGACGCCGCTTCCGCCGCCCACCGCCCTGCCGATCGAGGCCGCCCTCCCGGAGCTGCGCGCCGCGCTCGTCGCCGGCACCTCCGCCGTGCTCCAGGCGCCGCCCGGGGCGGGCAAGACCACGCTCGTCCCCCTGGCGCTGCTGGACGAAACGTGGCTGGCCGGGGGGAAGATCGTGATGCTGGAGCCGCGCCGCCTGGCCGCGCGCGCCGCCGCCGGCCGCATGGCGCAGCTCCTGGGCGAGCGCGTGGGCGAGACGGTGGGCTACCGCATCCGCATGGAGACGCGCGCGGGCCCCGCTACCCGCGTCGAGGTGGTCACCGAGGGCGTGCTCACCCGCATCCTCCAGGGCGACCCCGCGCTGGAGGGCGTGGGCCTGGTGGTCTTCGACGAGTTCCACGAGCGCAGCCTGCACGCCGACCTGGGTCTCGCCCTCGTCCTCCAGGCGCGCGCCCTCCTCCGCCCAGACCTGCGCGTGCTGGTGATGTCGGCCACGCTGGACGGCGGCCCCGTCGCCGCGCTCCTGGGCGGCGCGCCGCTGGTCACCAGCGAGGGGCGGGCGTTCCCCGTCGAGACCGTCTACCTGCCGCGCCGCTCCGAGGAGCGCATGGAGGCGCTGGTGGCCCGGAAGGCGGCCGAGGCGCTGCGGCGCGGGGACGGCGACGTGCTCGCCTTCCTCCCCGGCGCGGGGGAGATCCGGCGCGTGGAGGAGCGGCTGCGGGAGACAGATCTCCCGCCTGGCGTGCGGGTGATGCCGCTCTACGGCCACCTGCCGCAGGAGGCGCAGGACGAGGCGATCCGCCCCGGCCCGCCCGGGCGCCGCAAGGTGGTGCTCGCCACCTCGATCGCCGAGACGAGCCTCACCATCGAGGGCGTGCGCGCGGTGGTCGACAGCGGGCTCGCGCGCGTCCCCCGCTTCTCGCCGCGCACGGGGATGACGCGTCTGGAGACGGTGCCGGTCTCGCGCGCCTCGGCCGACCAGCGGCGGGGGCGCGCCGGGCGCCTGGGCCCGGGCGTCTGCTACCGCCTGTGGACCGAGGCCGAAGACGCCGCGCTCCCCCCCTTCCGCCCCCCCGAGATCCTGGAAGCCGACCTGGCGCCGCTGGCGCTGGAGCTGGCGGCGTGGGGCGCCGCCGACCCCGGCGAGCTGCGGTGGCTGGACCCGCCGCCCGCCTCGTCGTACGCGCAGGCCCGCGCGCTGCTGGCGGAGCTGGGCGCGCTGGACGCGGCCGGCGCCGTGACCCCGCACGGCCGGCGCATGGCCGCGCTCCCCCTGCACCCGCGCCTCGCGCACATGCTGCTGCGGGCCAGGGAGACGGGCCGGGGCGCCACCGCCTGCGCGCTCGCCGCGCTCCTGGGCGAGCGCGACGTCCTGCGCGGCGAGGGCGGCCCGCCCGACGCGGACGTGCGGCTGCGGCTGGAGGCGCTCGGCGGCGGCGGGCGCGGCTTCATCCCCGGGCACGCGGCCGACCGGGGCGCCCTGCACCGCGCGACGGCCGAGGCGCGCGAGCTCCGCGCCCGGCTCTCCATCCCCGCGGGCGAGGTCGACTCCGACGCCGCCGGGCTCCTGCTCGCCCTCGCCTACCCGGACCGCATCGCGCAGCGGCGGCCGGGCCCGGGCGGGCGCTACCTGCTGCGGAGCGGCCGCGGCGCCGCCTTCCCCGCCGGCCAGTCGCTCTCCGCCCAGCCGTACCTGGTCGCCGCCGAGCTGGACGACGCGGGGCGCGAGGGGCGCATCGTCCTGGCCGCGCCGCTCGAGCTCGCGGAGATCGAGCGCGAGCTCGCGGACCAGGTCGTCGCGGAGACCGAGGTCGCGTGGGACGAGGGCACGGGGGCGGTGCGCGCGCGGCGGGTGGAGCGGCTCGGCGCGCTGGTGCTGCGCGAGGCGCCGCTGGCCGACCCCGATCCCCAGGCGATCGCGGACGCGCTGGTGGAGGCGATTCGCAGAGAAGGGCTCGGCGCGCTGCCGTGGACGAAGACGGCGCGGCAGCTCCAGCAGCGCATCGTCTTCCTGCACCGCTTCGACCCCGCCTTCCCCGACGCCGCCGACGCGGCGCTCTCCGCCACGCTCGCCGACTGGCTGGGCCCGCACCTCTATGGCCTGAGACGGCGCGACGAGGTGCAGCGGCTGGACCTGGTCCCGGTCCTGGAGGGGATGCTCGCCTGGGAGCAGCGGCGGGCGCTGGACGAGCAGGCGCCCACGCACCTGGCGGTCCCCAGCGGCTCGCGCATCCCGGTGGACTACTCGGACCCCGACGCGCCGGTGCTGGCGGTGCGGCTGCAGGAGGTGTTCGGGTGGACCGAGACGCCGCGCATCGCCGGGGGGCGGGTGCCGCTCACGCTGCACCTGCTTTCGCCCGCGCACCGGCCGGTGCAGGTCACGCGCGACCTGGCCAGCTTCTGGAGATCCGGCTACTTCGACGTCAAGAAGGACCTCAAGGGCCGCTACCCGAAGCACTCCTGGCCCGACGACCCCCTCCGGGCCGAGCCCACCCGCCGGGCGAAACCGCGGGGGTGAGCGCCGCCCCCGCCGGGCCGTCCCGTCACAACCTGGCCCGCAAACGCGTTCTCCGGGCGAGCTTCCGCCAGACGTGGCGGCTCGCGGCGGGCGAGAGGCGCAGGGCGGATTCCGGACGGGGCGCGACTCCCGTACATTCAGCGGTGTGAGGGGGGCGTCCGCCCCGCCCGGGATCCACCGCCGACCCCAGCGCCCATGCCCGCCCTGCCCCCGCGCGAGGAAGCCCTCGCGCTGATGCACGAGCACGTCGAGAGCGAGAGCCTGCGCCGCCACATGTACTCGGTCGAGGCCGCCTGCCGCGCCTACGCCCGCCGCTTCGGCGAAGACGAGGAGGCGTACGGGCTGGCCGGCCTGCTGCACGACTTCGACTACGAGAAGCACCCCGACCAGCACCCGCTCTTCGGCGCGGCCATCCTGCGCGAGCGGGGCTACCCGGAAGAGGTGGTGCACGCCATCCTGGCCCACTACCAGGCCCGGACCGGCGTGGCGCCCGAGACGCGGCTCGACCGCACGCTGCGCGCGTGCGACGAGATCACGGGCCTGATCACCGCCGCCGCGCTGGTGCGCCCCTCGCGCTCGGTGATGGACCTGGAGGCGCGCTCGGTGCTGAAGAAGATGAAGGACCGCGCGTTCGCCGCCGGCGTGGACCGCGACGACGTGCGCCGGGCCGCCGACGAGCTGGGCGTGGAGCTCGCCGAGCACGTGGACTTCGTGATCGGCGCCATGCGCACCGTGGCGCCCGAGCTGGGACTCGCCGGGCCGGCGTGACCGCGCCGCCCGGACCGGCCGACCTGCCGGACCCCTGACGGAGGAGAAGCGACGATGAGGTTCCCGCGGCGCGGCCTGGCGGCCGCACTGGCGGTGGTGGTGGGGGCGGCGGGGCTCACGGCGGCCTGCAGCGACAGCCTCGCCACCGCCCCCGCGGCGCTCGACGCGCGCGGAAGCTACGTGCTGCGCAGCGTCAACGCCCAGCCGCTCCCGGTGTTCATGAGCGACATCGGCGGCAAGCGCGTGGAGCTGGTCGCCGGGGAGCTGAGCATCTCCTCGTCGCTCTTCAGCCAACTCCTCACCTTCCGCGAGACGGTGTCGGCGCAGACCAGCCACCGGCAGAGCCTGGCCCAGGGCGAGGTGTCGGTGGACGGCAGCCGCATCCGCTTCCGCGTCTTCGGCGGGGGCGAGTTCGAGGGCACCCTCGCCGGCAACCGCCTCGAGTACACGATCCAGGGGAACAACGGCCCCCTCGTCTTCCTCTTCGAGAAGTCCTGACGTCGCTTCCGACCAAGCAGCGGCCCGCCGCGCCTCCCGGGCGCGGCGGGCCGTTATTTGCTTTGGAATGGCCTCGACGCCCCGGCGCACCCCAGCGGCTCCCGACTGCCCGAAGGCTGGGTTATCATCGTCGACGGTGAGCGCGTTCGCTGATATCGGAGGGTCAGGCAAGGACTCGCACGGGCTGAACCAAATGGAACGACACCCCTCGCGTGGACCGGGCTTGCCTCCGTTCACGAACGGTGAAGTGCTCCACGCGCTCTCGCTCGTGATGCCGGACGAGATGGTCGCCGCGGCTCGGCGGGAGAGCGGCGCATCTCCCGCCGAGCCGTGCATCTTCTGGATGTCGGACTCCATTCTGCTGGTGCTCGCGACCATCTCGGATGATTTCGCCGGACGGGTCACCGGATTCCGACCCGACTTGCGCCAGCGGGTGGACGAAGTGCGGCATGACCCGGTCGGCTACATTCAGGCTTTGAAAGCCATGTTCCAGGAAGCAGACGGCAACCGGAACCCCCAAGACCAGGAGTAAGGCGATCTTGCGCCGCGGGCGAGCGGGGCCTCTCCCGTCGAGCCCGCCACCGCCTCGCGCGATCCGGCCTGGAAGAAGCGGAAGCAGCAGTGCCCCGGAGCTCGATCGCTCCGGGGCACTCTGCGGATCGCCGGACGCCGGCGTCGCCGTCAATCCACGCTTCTCACCGCGCCGCCGTCACCAGCCGGCCGCCGCGCACCACACCCACGGAGACCTCCTTCCCCACCGCGTCGCCGTTCCGGTCGAAGCGCACCGTCCCCGACACCCCCTCGAAGGCGGGGCGGCCGCCCTCGACGCTCACGCGCGCCAGGTAGCCGCGGATGGCGGCGCGGTCGGTCCCCACCTCCGCGGATCGCCTCGCGCAGCAGGTAGGTCACGTCGCAGGCCATGGCGCAGACTCCATTCCGACTCGTGAGCGCCGGCCGCCGCATTCCCCGAAAATGTGGGCGGGTTTCGGGTGGTGCAGGGCTCCCCCTGGCCGTATTCTGCCGTCTACTGTGTCGACGACTCGCAGATGGGCGGTTCATGGGCGACAAGCACATCATCCCTCAGCCACCTTACCGGCGCCGCCCCGAAGGCGGCATCCTGGCAGAGCATCCCGATTCGCTGGGGCTGGTCCTGTGGCAGGACCTGCGGCACCTCCTCGATTGGGCCGACACGCCGCAATCCCGGCGCGCCGCCCTGTTCCACCCGCACTCGCCCGCCTGGGTGCTCGCCAAGCGTACCGAAGCCCGCCTGCAGGCGCCCGAGCTGGCTGCCGTGTTGGACCAGCTCGCGGTCCTGACCCGCACGCCGCTGTCGATCGACCCTGTTTCCCTCGCCGACGCGTGCCAGGAAGTCGCCGCCTGGGCCCAGGCGCGAGAGCACACGGAGACGGCGATCCAATACGCCGAGGCCGCGGCCGTGCTCGACCCGGAGGAGCCGCGCCGGGCGAACCTGGCAGGCAGGCTCAACCGCAACGCGGACGACTTTCCACGCGCCGAGGTCTGGTTCGAGCGGGGGATCGGGCTCGCGCGGCAACGGAAGGAGCACATCGAATACACGCGCGGCCACCTGGGCTACGGCATCCTGTGCATGATAACGGGACGGGAAGCCAAGGCGCGTCGGCATCTCAATACCGCGTCCGTGGTGGCAATGAAGGAGGGTTACGAGTGGCTCGCGGCTGAAGCACAACACGACCTGTTCCACTTCATGACGGTGCGCGGACACTACGCCGACGCGGAACTGCACGCACGGCGGGCACTGTCATGGTACCCGAAGCACCACCCACGCTATCCGCTCTTTGTAGCAGATTTCGCTTTCCTCCTTGTCTGCCAATGCCACTTCACGGCGGCGGTCACGCTGTTAAGAAAGGTCATCCGGCTTGTCGAGAATCCCGGTGAGCGCGTTGTGATCCTGTCACTCCTCATCCGCGCGCTTGCCGGTGCACGTCAACTCGCTGAATTCGAGCGGCTGCGTCGCCGTCTCCTGATCCTCTTATCCAAGCACCGCGAGTGGGAGCCAGCGGCGCGCTGGAACCTCGCAGAAGGAGAGTGGACC
This sequence comes from Longimicrobium sp., assembly GCA_036389795.1. Taxonomy (NCBI): domain Bacteria; kingdom Pseudomonadati; phylum Gemmatimonadota; class Longimicrobiia; order Longimicrobiales; family Longimicrobiaceae; genus Longimicrobium; species Longimicrobium sp. The sequence goes on along the minus strand of DASVWD010000179.1, from coordinate 16,188 downwards.
GCAGGTTTGCGGGAAGCGGCTGAGGCGAACGCGCATATCGCCGTCGAACTCGCGCGCGCCCGCCGTGATACTGAAACCGAACGGTTTGCGCGAGGACTTCTCCGGCAATTGGGAGAGATGAAACCAGCCCCTGACGAGGTTCAGCGCGAGGACAAAGCATTCTCCGAACTGCTCGGTTTGTTCTTGCACCGGCTGAACGAATGGGCACCAACGCGCCGTGGCCGCTCCCCGGCCTTATCCCGTGCCGAATGGGCTGCTTGATTCAGTTCCCCGACCCGAACATGACTCCGCCGCGTCCCGTAGCCGTTGTCGAGTCCGTGGTCGTCGTTGTTCCCGAAGTGCTGGTCGTAATGTTCCCCGAACCGTAGGTCATCCCGCCGTCCCGATTCCCGGAGTCGAATGTCACACCGCTGAATCTCGGGTCCGAAGGGGCGGACGTACCCGAGGAGAGATTTCCGTCGCTGTGGTTTCCGGAACCATACATCATCCCGCCGCGTCCCGTGACTGTCGTCGAGTCGGTTTCGGCGGTGCTGGCTGTCGTGTTGCCTGACCCATAGCCCATCCCGCCGTCGCGGTTTCCAGAGCCGAACCCCACACCGTTGAAACTCGGGTCCGAGGGAGCGAGCACAGCCGAAGACGCGGTGGGGCTGCCGGGCGCGCACGCAGCCACGGCGGCGGCGATTCCGGCGGCCAGGAGGGAGCGGAGGGCGTTCATTGTGGTCGATTCCTTTCCGGAAACAGAGGAACGGCGCCAGGAGGGCGCGTCGTACGATAGCGCCGGACTCACTCTTCCCGCCAGCACCGGTGGGGAATTACTCCGTTCACTTCCCCGGCGCTCAGGGCGGCTGGAGGTTGGGCGCGCAGGGCGCGGCCCGGCTAGCTTTTCCGCCAGCACGGCCGCCCGGTGCTGCGGACCCTGCCTCGAACCCCGCGGCGACGCGGGCGGGAGCTACGTCCAGACGGTGCACACCAGGGCCGGGCGTCCTCCCCATCACCAGCAGCGGCGGGCCAACCCGTGCCGGGACCACGCGGCGGAGACGACACCCCGGCCGGTCCGCCCCAACCCGAACGACGAAGCCCCGGGGATCGCCCCGGGGCTTCGAGTCCCGTCTGCCTCCGCTTCCGGGCGCTACCGCGCCGCCGTCACCAGCCGGCCGCCGCGCACCACGCCCACGGAGACCTCCTTACCCACCGCGTCGCCGTTCTGGTCGAAGCGCACCGTCCCCGACACCCCCTCGAAGGGCGGGTGGCCGCCCTCGGCGCCCACGCGCGCCAGGTAGCCGCGGATGGCGGCGCGGTCGGTCCCCACGCGGCGGATCGCCTCGCGCAGCAGGTAGATCACGTCGTAGGCCATGGCGCCGCGGTGGTCGGGGAGCTCGCCGAAGCGGCGCTGGTAGTCGCCCACGAACTTCTGCGTGCGCTCGTTCGGCCGGTCGGGGAGGAACGCCGAGCTGATGAAGACCCCCTCGGCCACCGCGCCAGCGTCCTTCACCCCCGTCAGCCCGTCGGAGCCCAGGATCGGGCCCGTGTACCCCAGCCGCCGCGCCGCCGCGATGATCTTCGTGCCCTCCGCCGCCTGCCCCCCGATCACCAGCGCGTCGGCCCCGCGGGACAGGGCGCGGCGCAGGAAGGGATCGAGCGCGTCGTCGGCCGTGAACATCGCCGGCAGGTAGGGGTCGGCCGAGACCACCGTCCCCCCGCCGCGGCGGAACGAGGCCAGGAAGCCCTCCTTCACCCCCTGCCCGTACGCGTCGTTCGCGTACAGCACCGCCGCGCGGCGGCTCCCCAGCCGGCCGAGCGCCCAGTCGGCCAGCTTGGGCGCGAACTCCAGGTCGGTGGGCGTCACCCGGAAGGTCCACTCCCCCGCCTGCGACAGCTCGGGGGCGCTGGAGGCCGGCGAGACCTCCACCACCGGGTCGCCCTCCACGCTGTCGTTGTCCACCGCGTTGTAGATCTTGGCCGCCTCGCGGCTGGCCGCCGAGTTCACGTGCCCCACCACGGCCACCACCTCGGGGTTGGCGCGCAGCCGCCGCGCCACGTCGATCGCCTTGCCGGCGTCGGCCTCGTCGTCGCCCCACTCGATGCGCAGGTCGCGGCCGTCCACGCCGCCCGCGGCGTTGATCTCGGCCACCGCCATCTCGGCGGCCAGCTTCATCGACCGCCCGTTCGGCCTGGCCAGCGGCCCGGCCACGCCGATGACGACGTCCTGGCCGCCGCCCCCGCGGCCGCAGCCGGCCAGCGCGAGCGCGCAGAAGAGCAGGAAGGGGCCTCGGATCTTCATGTCGGGTTCCGTGCGTGGGGGGCGGCGCAGGGAGGCACCGCCGCGGGCGGGAAGGGTACGGGAGCGGGGGGTCAGGCGCGGGCGTCGCGCGCGAGCTCGTCGCGCAGCTCCTCCAGCCACTCGGGGCGCGGGAGGCGCGCTGAAAGATAGGCCTGCTCCATGCTTTCGAGCAACTGCTCCATCACGGCCCGGTGGCGCGCCGGCGCCAGGTCCTGCACCAGCGCGTGCAGGACGGCCAGCGCCCTGCCGCCCCCGAGCCCCGCCTGCAGCCGCCCGGGGCCGTGCAGCACGTGCCAGCGCTCCAGCCTGCGGCGGGTGGCCCCGTGGGGGTGGGCGCCGTCCAGGAACTTCTGCAGTCCCGAGGGGCTCATCCCCACCAGCCGCGCCACCTGGCGCAGCGTCGCGGCCTCCACTTCGGCCCGGAGCGCCTCCCGCAGGACGCCCACCGACAGGCCCGCATTCCTCGACGGCATTGACGCGTCAGGGCCGGGGAGCTATCTTTGCTCCGTCCACTTTGTCCACTTGTGTGGGGATTTCGTAAGGTAGAGTAAAGGCGCCGGTGGGCCGCGCGCAAGCCTGCCGCGACGGGCCGGACCGGCCGCAACCATCCACCCCCGGGGCCGAGCGCCCCCCAGGCAGGAGCCGAGACATGGCGACGAGCCCTCCGCGAAGAACGCGCCCCAGGACGCGTCTCTCGCGCCGTAACGCCAGCCGCCGCTGGTGCATCCCCCCGGCCATCGAGCGCGAACCCGACGAGATGCTCGAGGCCTCGCACGTGCTCGACGAGATCGGGGGCGACGTGGGGCTCCTGCTCTGGCAGGCGCTGCGCGACATCACGCTCTGGGCGTCGGTTCCCGCCGGGAAGCGCGAGGGGCTATTCACCCCCGACGCGGCCGGCTGCCGCCTGCGGCTCCTCCTCTCGGCGGCGGCCGAGCCGGCGGTGGAGGTGTCGCTCACCACGCTCACCTCGGTGGTGGGCGACCCCGCCGCCGCCGACCCCGAGATCGTGAGCCTGGTGTGCCTGCAGCTCTCCCGGTGGGCCGAGGCGCGCGGGGCGCTGGCCACGGCGCTGGGCTACGCGCAGGCCGCCGCGCTGGCCACCCCCGAGGACCCCGGCCCGGCGTACGCGGCGGGGAGCCTGGCGCTGCGCTGGAGACGCAGCGCGCGCTCCGAGACCTGGCTGCGCCGGGCGATCGGGCTGGCGCGCCGGGCGAAGGACTGGAACGTGTACGCGCTGGCCTACGTGGACCTGGGCGCGCTCTATGCGCGGCGCGGCAACGCGCAGGCCGCCGAGCGCTACTACGTGCAGGCGCTGCGGGCGGCGCGCCGCCACGGGCTGACCCCGGTGCGCGGGGCGGCGCGGCACGGCCTGCTCCTGCTGGCGCTCGAGTCCGGCGCGCTGGACGACGCGGAGCGCCACGCGCGCGACGCCGCGCGGGCGTACGGGCGCGGCCACCCGCGGCTCCCCGAGCTGGAGCACGACATGGCATACCTGTGGGTGAGCCGCGGCAGCTTCGCGCGGGCCGTCCCCATGCTGCACAAGCTCCTGCCGTCGCGGGTGGAGCCGGTGGAGCGCTCGCTCACGCTGGCCGTCCTGGCGCGCGCGGCCGCCGGCGCGGGCGACAGGCGGCTGTACCAGGAGGCTTGGAGCGACGCCTGGTCGATCGTGGTCCGCAAGCCGGGCGAAGAGGGGAAGCACGCCCGCGCCCTGCTGGAGCTGGCGCGCGCCGCCGGCCAGTGCCGCGACTGGCCGCACATGGAGCAGGCCGGCCGCCTGGCGCTCTCGGTGGCCTCCGGCGAGGCGGCCATCGCCGCGCAGGTCGAGGAGCTGGCGTCCACGCTGCATCGCCGTATCCATTGATAGGCGCCACTGGGCCAATTTACGGGCTCACGGTGGCGCGTCGGTGTCGCCCGGACCGGGCGCCTGGGACGGAGTGGACAGGGGCGGGCCTACAGATGGCGCCGGTTCTGCGAAGTCGAAGCGGCGGGCGCGAGCGGTCCGAAAGACGGTAGCGGATGAGCAAGGGTGGGATGGAGCGAGCGGGGATCTGCGGTCACCGTCAGGGTGCCGGTTCCGCGTGGCCGGGCCTCGGGACGACGGCAATGTTCTCGTCGGCGGATGGTCGATCGCACGAAAAAGCCGGCCCTGGTGCAGGGCCGGCCGTCTGATCCCGCGGGCGCCGCCGGGCCCGGGCGGGCTCAGTCCGGGTCGTCGCACCGCTTGCGCACCTCGGAGCCGGTGCGCCGCCACGAGCCGTCGTCCTGTCTGCCGTACGTGACCCGCAGCACGCGGCGGCAGATCCCCGTGGGCCAGGTGCGGCGGTCGGTGGTGAAGCTGGTGACCGTGGCGGTGATCTCGCCCGGCTCCCACTTGGTCAGGTTCATGTGCAGGAGCACGCCGTACTCCTTCACCCAGCGCCCCCCCTCCATGGCCAGCGACGCCGCGCCGCCGCCGGCCGGGGCCGTCACCTCGCCGGTGTCGCGGATCACGATCGCGTCCTGCGGCGCGGCCTTCACGGCGCCCGGGTAGGCGACGGCGGCCATCAGGCTGTCGCGGTCGAGCGTTTGCCGGGTGATGGTGAAGCCGCCCCCCGCGAACGAGTTGGCGTCGATGAACAGCGGTCCCCGGCTGGGCTGCCCCTGGGCCTCCTTGCGCGCGTCGGCCTCGGTGAAGCGGACCAGGTCGGGGAGGATGGCGTAGTAGTCCCGCACCGCGGGGCGCTCGGGCTGGCACGCCGGCAGGAGCGCCAGGAGGGCGAGGGGGAAGAGGCGGCTGCGCTTCATCTGGCTCCGGAATCGTCTTCGGGACTGGGGACGCGACGGGCGACGCAGGGCAGATACCACCCGGCGGCGGCGGGCGCAACACCGGCCGCCCTCCCGCTCATGGCGCGGGCACAGTACCTTGCGGGGCCCGATTCGATCCCGCGGCCCCGAGAGGCGGATGAAATTCTGGAAGCTCACCCCCCGGCACGACACCCTCTGGTGGTGCATCGAGGGGAAGGACCCCTGGCAGCCCCACCGCAACCGCGCGTTCGGCTTCGTGGTGCGCGCCGCCGACGAGGAGGAGGCGCGCTGGCTGGCCCACAACAACGCCGGCGAGGAGAACGACGCCCTGACCGGCGTCCACCCCTGGCTCGACGAGGCCTACTCCATCTGCGAGGAGCTGCGCTCCGAGGGCAAGGCCCCCGAGGTCATCCTCGTCAACTTCCGCCATTGAGGATCGATCGGCGAACGCTCCGCGCGCGGCGATTCTGACGCATCTCCTGAAAGACATCCGGAAAGCCTCACGCAGAGGTAGCAGAGAACCGCAGTTCCTCTGCTGACTCTGCTTCCTCTGCGTGAGGCCTTTTCTGAAATCCCCGGTCGAGAGCGATTCTCGGCAAATGGGGCATCGACCCTGAAACCGGGCGGCGGAAGGGGCCGTACTCCCGCCTGCCGGAGCAGAGCGGCACATCGCTCCGGTCGCGAGGGGGACGGACCCCCGCGAACCCGTTTCCAGATAGATCGAGGGACACGATGCTCGAGGAGATCCACACCGCCCAGGAAGACCAGCGCAAGACCCGCACGATCGTCGCGCTCGCGCTGGTGGGGCTGGGTGTCTACGCGCTCGCCGACGCCGCGCTCACCCACTGGAGCGGCGTCTCCACCGTGGGCCTGGGGCTGGGCGCCGCCGGCGCGGCGATGCTCGCCTGGCTGCGCGGCCGCTCGCTCCCGCGCCACGCCTGACGCTCCGGCGCCCGGCGGACACGCGGAAAGGGACCACGGATTCGCTCCGCGGTCCCTTCTCCTTTGCAGGCTGTCCCCTGTCCCTGTTCCCTGTCCCCTGTCCCCTCGCGTCCCTCAAACCCAGGTGCGCTGGATCTTCCCGACCTGGGCGATGCGCTGCTCGGCCAGGCGGTCGGCGGCGCGGTAGGTGGGGATCCCCTCGGCGTCGGCCATGGCGAAGATGCGCAGCAGCGTGGCGTAGATGTCGCCCGCCTTGCGCATGGCCCGCTCCGGCGCCCACCCGTTCAGCTCGCCACAGACGTTGATCAGCCCGCCCGCGTTGATCACGTAGTCGGGCGCGTACAGGATGCCGCGGCGGTGCAGCTCGTCGCCGTGGCGCTCCTCGGCCAGCACGTTGTTGGCCGCGCCCGCCACGATGTCCACCCTGAGCAGCGGGATCGTCTGGTCGTTGACGGTGGCGCCCAGCGCGCTCGGCGCGTACACGTCGGCCTCCACCGAGTAGATCTCGTTGGGCCCCACGGCGTGCGCGCCGAACTCGCGCACGATGCGCTGCACCTTCTCGGGGTCGATGTCGGTGACCACCAGGCGCGCCCCGTCGCTCGCCAGGTTCTGGCACAGGTAGTAGCCCACGTGCCCCACCCCCTGCACCGTCACCGTCTTCCCCGAGAGGTCGTCGGAGCCGTAGCGGTGTTTGGCCGCCGCCTTGATCCCGCGGTACACGCCGAACGCGGTGACCGGCGAGGGGTCGCCCGAGGTGCCGTGCAGGCCGGTGACGTGCTGCGTCTCCATCGCCACGAACTCCATGTCGTCGGGCGAGGTGTTCACGTCCTCGGCGGTGATGTAGCGCCCCTTGAGCGTCTCCACGAAGCGGCCGTGGGCGCGGAAGATCGCCTCGCGGTCGGCCGCGCGCGGGTCGCCCACGATCACCGACTTGCCGCCCCCCAGGTTGAGCCCCGCCACGGCCGCCTTGTACGTCATCCCGCGCGAGAGGCGCAGCGCGTCGATCAGCGCCTCGGTGTCGGTGGGGTAGTTCCAGAAGCGGGTGCCCCCCAGCGCCGGCCCCAGCACGCTGTTGTGGATGGCGATGATCCCCCGGTACCCGCACGAAGGCTCGTAACAGAACACCACCTGCTCGTGGTCGTGCTCGCCGATGATCTCGAACAGTTCCATGCCCGTCCGTCCGTGGCTGTATGCAATGTCGGTGGGCGCGCCCCGGGGGGCCCGCCCGCGCCGCGCCGGACCGTCCGTCCGCCGCGGCGGGTGAAAGAAAAACGCCGGCCGCCCTCCCGGCGGCCGGCGGTGCTGCTACTGGCGGTACAGCTCGCGGGCGATCACCGTGCGCTGGATCTCGCTCGTCCCCTCGTAGATCTCGGTGACCTTGGCGTCGCGGAAGAGCTTCTCCACCGGGTACTCGGTCATGTACCCGTAGCCGCCGAACACCTGGATCGCCTCGGTGGTCACGTACATCGCGGCCTCGGAGGCGAACACCTTGGCCATCGACACCAGCTTCGTGGACGGCTCGCCCGCGTCCTTGGCCGCGGCCGCGCGGAACGTGAGCGCGCGCGCCGCCTCGATGCGCGTGGCCATGTTCGCCAGCTTGAACTGCATCCCCTGGAAGTCCCGGATCGGCCGGCCGAACTGCTTCCGCTCGTCCGCGTAGGCCAGCGCGTGCTCGAGCGCCGCCTGCGCCACGCCGATGGCCAGCGCGGCGATCCCCAGCCGCCCGCCCTGCAGCCCCTGCAGCGCGTAGATGAACCCCTGCGAGGGGTCGCCCAGCACCTGCTCGTCGGGGACGAAGAGGTCGTGGAAGGAGATCCCCACCGTCTCCGAGGCGCGCTGCCCCATCTTGTCTTCCTTGCGCCCCACCACGTACCCCTCGGCGTCCGTGGGCACGATGAAGGCGCCGATCCCGCGGTTGCCCTTGCGGTCGTCGGGCGTGTCGGTGCGCACCATGGTGATCACCACGTCGCCGAAGCCGCCGTTGGTGACCCACGCCTTGGCACCGGAGAGCACCCAGCCGCCGTCGGCGCGGCGCGCCTGCGCCGTGAGCGAGGCCGCGTCGGAGCCCGAGTCGGGCTCGGAGAGCGAGAAGGCGCCCAGCAGCTCGCCGCGCGCCATCGGCTTGAGCCAGCGCTCCTTCTGCTCGGGGGTGCCGTGCGCCAGGATCATCTGCGTCGGCAGGGAGTTGTGCACCCCCATGGCGACGGCGACGGAGGCGTCGCCGCGGGCCACCTCCTCCAGGGCGATCAGGTAGCTCGCGGTGTCGAGCCCCAGGCCGTCCCACTCCTCGGGAATCATCATCCCCAGGAAGCCCAGCCCGCCCAGCTTGTCGACGATCTCGCGCGGGAGCGCCCCCTCGCGGTCCCACTCCTCGGCGTGGGGCCGGATCTCGCCCTCGGCGAACTCGCGCGCCAGCTCCTGGATCTGCTGCTGTTCCTCGGTCATCAACTTCCAAGTGCGAAAGTGCGAGAGTGCGAAAGTGCGAGAGTGCGGGAGCGCGAAGTTCACTTTCGCACTTTCGCACTTCGCACTCTCGCACTCAGTCGTACCGGTAGAACCCCTCGCCCGTCTTCCGCCCCAGCTTCCCGGCGGCGACGTACTTCCGCAGCAGCGGGCAGGGGCGGTACTTGGGGTCGCCCAGCCCCTCGTGCAGCACGTTCAGGATCGCCAGGCAGGTGTCGAGGCCGATCAGGTCCGCCAGCGCCAGGGCGCCCATCGGGTGGTTCATCCCCAGCTTCATGACGGTGTCGATGCTCTCGCGGGTCGCCACGCCCTCCATCAGGCAGAAGACCGCCTCGTTGATCATCGGCATCAGGATGCGGTTCGACACGAAGCCGGGGTAGTCGTTCGCCTCGGCCACCGTCTTCCCCAGCTTCTCCGAGGTCTCCACGACCGTGCGCGTCGTCTCGTCCGAGGTCGCCAGGCCGCGGATGATCTCCACCAGCTTCATCACCGGCACCGGGTTCATGAAGTGCATCCCGATCACCTGCGTGGGGCGCCGGGTGCGGGCGGCGATCTCGGTGATGGAGATGGAGGAGGTGTTGCTGGCGAGGATGGCGTGCGGCGGGGCGGTGCGGTCCAGTTCCTCGAAGATGCGGAACTTGAGCTCCGTGTTCTCGGTGGCCGCCTCGATCACCAGGTCGGCATCGGACGCCGCGGAGAGCTCGCCGGCGGTCGCGATGCGGCCGAGCGCGGCGCTCTTGTCGTCCTCGGTGAGCGCGCCCTTCTTGATCTGCCGGTCCATGTTGCCGCCGATGGTGGCCAGGGCCGCCCCCAGCGCCTCGACGCGCACGTCGATCATGGTGACGTCGTAGCCGTTCTGCGCGAACACGTGCACGATGCCGTTGCCCATCGTCCCCGCGCCCACCACCGCCACCTTCCGGATCTCCGCCATCTATCGTCTACCCGTTCTCGGTTCCAGGATTTCGTCGCTGCGCACTCCGCCCCCTGAAGCGGTTGCTGTTCCGTAGGGGCGAGCATGCGAGTCCGTGCGATGCCGCCTCCGGCACGTCGCACCGCCCATTGCGCGCAGGCCGCCATCCGCCGGGCGAGGCATGCCTCGCCCCTACGATCGCTGACTCGGACCGATCCTCCTACCCCAGCGTCAGCCAGAGGCCGAAGTAGATCGCGATCAGGAAGACGCCGGTCGCCACCGTCCACAGGCCGAAGTTGCGGGTGTACGGCCGGCCTTCCGAGGTGCCCTTCGCCCGGCGCTCCTTCTCGATCGCCCGGATCGCCTCGCCCTCCGACATCACGTCGCGCACGGTGATGTAGCGCAGCACCCCCAGCGCCCCGCTGGTGCCGAAGAGCACCGCCATCACCCCGGCGCAGAACACCGTCACCAGCCACGCCTTCTCCCGGTCGGCCTGCGTGACGATTCCCAGGCGGCCGTACGGGAGGAGGTGCGGCGTCAGCAGGGCGAACGCCGTGGCCGCCAGCGCCGCGCTGGCCCAGAAGAAGAGCGCCGGACGCCTTACGGCCATGGCTCCCCCAGGCGGTCGTCCACCAGCGGCCGCGCCGCGCGCATCCGCGGCGACTCCCCGAGGCGCCGCGTGCGCAGCATCCACGCCGTGAGCAGGACAACGGCGAGCGTGGCGGCGAGCCCCGCCTCGGGGCCGAACTCGCCCCCCGTCCACCAGTCGGCCCCCGTCTCCCGCGCGTCGTAGAGCGGCGTGTCGCGCACCAGGCCGCTCACGGGAAAGTCCAGCAGCGCCGACATGGCCCAGTTCCACCCCAGGTGCACCCCGGTGGCGAACCAGAGCGAGCGCGTCTTCAGGTACGCCACCCCCAGCATCACCCCGGCCAGGAAGATGTTGAAGAGGGCGACGGCGTCCACGTTGGGGTTCCGCAGGTGCGCCAGCGAGAACAGGGCCGAGGTCAGCAGCATGGCGGGCCACGCCCCGATCCCCTGCACCAGCGCCTGGAAGGCGTAGCCGCGGAAGAGCGCCTCCTCCATGGCCGCCGCCACCGCGAAGAACCCCAGCGCCCGGACCAGCGCGGCGACATATTCGGGCGCCGTGCCGCCGTCGGCAACCCAACGCGCGGTTCCCGCCACCGCGAGCGCCGCCACCGCCAGCACCAGCCCCCCCGCCCCCAGCCCGAAGCCGGCGGCGGAATCCCTGGCCGCCGCAGGCTCCAGCGCGAGCCCGAGCGCCTCCGGCGGGCGCCGGTCCACGAAGGCGATCATCAGCCACCCGGCCACCAGGGCGGCGGCCAGGGTGACGGCGCCGCTCAGCGTGAAGGTCCACGGCACCCGCGCCGCCCGCAGGAGCGTCGCCAGCGACGACGCGAGCCCGAAGACGAGCAGCGCGTAGAGCAGGATCCGCCACCCGGCGCGCACCCCGTAGGGCCCGTACAGCACCCGTTCCACGGGCGAGCGATGAGCGTGGGTCTCCACCGGGGATGCCGTCTGGTTCAATATCGAACGAGGTCGGATTTCGCTCCGATACACGAGCTTCGGCGCCGCCGCGGGGGCCCTCACCCGCCGCCTTGGAGCGGCAACCCTCTCCCAACTTCGGGAGAGGGTGGACTTTACGCCTTCGGTGCCGGGGCGGGGTCGTCGGCTGTCCCCTGTAACCTGTTCCCTGCCGTTACGCCCGCTCCACCGAGAGCGCCACGGCGTCGCCGCCGCCCAGGCAGAGGGTGGCCAGGCCGGTCTCCGCGTCGCGGTCCTTCATGGCGTGCAGCAGGGTGGTGAGCACGCGCGCGCCGCTGGCGCCGATCGGGTGGCCCAGCGCCACCGCGCCGCCGTGCACGTTCACGCGGTCCCAGTCCCACCCCAGCCCCGCCCCGTCGGCCAGCGCCTGCACCGCGAACGCCTCGTTGGCCTCGATCAGGTCGTAGTCGCCGATCCCGGTCCCCTGCTTCCGCATCAGGTTCTGCACCGCCCGGATCGGCGCGAAGAACAGCTCCTGCGGGTCCACCGCCCCGGTCGAGTAGCCCGTGATCCGCGCCAGGATGGTGAGCCCGTGCGCCCGCGCGTACTCCTCGCTCACCACGACCACGGCCGAGGCGCCGTCGTTCATCGAGCTGGCGTTCCCCGCCGTCACCACCGGCTCCGTCACGTCCTTCGGCGCGTCCTTCGCGAAAGCGGGCTTGAGCTTGCCGAGCGTCTCGGTGGAGGTGTCCTCGCGCGGGTTCTCGTCGGTGTCGACCACGGTGGGCCCCTTGCGGCCGGGGACCTCCACGGGGACGATCTCCTCCTTGAACTTCCCGGCCCTGATCGCCTCGACCGCCTTGCGGTGGCTCGCCGCCGAGAACTCATCGGCCATCTGGCGGGTGATGCCGGCCTTCTTGGCCGTGTACTCCGCGTGCCCGCCCATGTGCACGTCGCAGAACGAGCACCACAGCCCGTCGCGGATCAGCCCGTCCACCAGCGTCTGGTCGCCGAACTTCACCCCGTTGCGGTAGCCGTAGACGTAGAACGGCGCGTTCGACATCGACTCCTGGCCGCCGGCCACCACCGCCTGGTTATCGCCCGCGCGGATCGACTGCGCCGCCAGCATCACCGCCTTGAGCCCCGAGCCGCACACCTTGTTGATGGTGAGCGCCGACACCGTGTTGGGCAGCCCCGCGCGGATGGCGGCCTGGCGCGCCGGCGCCTGGCCCACGCCGCCCTGGACCACGTTGCCCATGATGACCTCGGCCACGTCCTCCACCGGGATCCCGGCGCGCCCCACCGCCTCGCGGATCGCCACGGCGCCCAGCTCCGGCGCCTGCATCCCCGCCAGCGCCCCCAGGTAGCGGCCGATCGGCGTGCGCACCGCGCTCACGATCACCGCCGTCGTCTTCGGGTCCCTCGCGATATCGATCATGGCCTTCGCGTCCTCTCGGGTTGGATCGTTCAGAGATTCAACAGCGAACTGCAACCGCAACTACGGATTCGGGCGTGTCCCTCCGCTGCGCTCCGGGCCGGGCTGCGCGCGCCGTAGGGCACGATAAAACTGTGCCCAACGGCGCCGGGCCACCGCCGCGACGATACCCCATGTCGCGGCGGCGTCCCGGCCCTCCGGGCGCGCATCCCTCACGCGGGTCTCGTCCCGTGATGGAATCCCGTAGGGGCGAGCCTGCGAGTCCGTGCGGAGTCTGCGCATGACCCCGCCTCCCGCGCACGCACCGGCGTCCACCGGTCGAGGCATGCCTCGCCCCTACGCGAACTCCCCCCGCGCCGCCTCGTAAAGTCCACCCTCTCTCCCAGACCTGGGAGAGGATTGCCGCTCCAAGGCGGCGGGTGAGGGCCCCCGGCGGCCGCGCCGCAGCCCGCCCCCTACGCCTCCTCCACCCCCACGTTCTTCCCGTCGCGCACCGCGTACCCCCAGGGAGTGAACGGGTCGTGCGTGGACACCAGCAGCCAGCGCTCGTCGGCCGCGCGGGCCAGCAGCGCGCGCTTGCTCTCCAGCGTCACCAGCGGCTCCACGTCGTAGCCCATGATCCACGGCAGCGGCAGGTGCGCCATGGTGGGCACCACGTCGGCCAGGAAGCACGCCGTCTCGCCCTCCGAGCTGACCAGCACCGACTGGTGGTGCGGGCAGTGGCCGGGCGTCCGGTACACCGAAACCCCCGGTACGATCTCCCTGTCGCCTTCCACCAGGTCGAAGCGCCCCGCCTCCATCACCGGGTCGAAGTTGTGCGGCAGGTAGCTGGCCGAGGTCCGCTCGTTGGCCCGGTGCGCCCACTCCCACTCGCCCTTCTGCACCACGTAGCGGGCGTTCGGGAAACCGAGCCGCACCCGCCCCTCCGCGTCGGCGAAGGTGTTCCCCCCCGCGTGGTCGAAGTGCAGGTGCGTGTCGATCACCACGCCGACGTCCCCGGGAGCGAACCCCGCCGCCGCGATCGCCTCGTGCAGCCGGTCGGGCCAGGGCGACCCGGGCGACGGCGCGTTGTCGACCCCGTAGATGTCGCGGAACTTCTCGTTCTCCTTGTTCCCCAGCCCCGTCTCCACCAGCACCAGCTCGTCCCCGGTCTCCACCAGGAGGCAGCGCAGCGCCAGGGGGATGCGGTTGCGCGCGTCGGCCGGGATGCGCTTCTCCCAGAGCGGCTTGGGGACCACGCCGAACATGGCGCCGCCGTCCAGCCGCTGCAGCCCCGCCTCCAGCGCGTGCAGGCGGAAGCGGCCCAGCGACCGCGTCCGCACCAGGGTGTCCGTCGCCAGCGCCGTCTCCGTCACGCCGCCTCCTCCATCGGGGCCGGGTCCATCGAGACCAGATCCATCGGGGCGGGATCGGGATCCATCGGCCCCTGCTCCATCGACTGCGGCGAGGCCTTTCGCTTCTTCCGGCGCCGCGCGCGCCGCTTGAGCACCGACTGGAGCGCGTCCCAGTCGCCCGCGCCGCGCTCCTCCAGCATCTCGATCAGCCGCACCAGCACGTGCGCCGTGGCCACCGCGTCGTCCAGGGCGCGGTGGCGGCTCTCGATGCGCACCCCGAAGTAGAGCGCCAGCGCGTCCAGCCCGCGCGAGGGGAGCTCCGGGAGCAGCTTGCGCGCCAGCCGCACCGTGCAAAGCTGCCGCCCCTGCGGCGCCAGCCCCGTGGCCATGCGCATCTCGTGCGACAGGAAGCGCCAGTCGAACGCCGCGTTGTGGGCCACGAACACCCGCCCCTGGATCTCCTCGCTCACCCGGGCCGCCACCTCGCGGAAGCGCGGCGCCGTGGAGACCATCTCGCCCGTGATCCCGGTGAGCGCCGTGATCATCGCGGGGATCGCCCGGTCGGGGTTCACCAGCGTCGAGTAGGCCTCCGCCACCCGCCCGCCCGAGACGCGCACCGCCGCCACCTCCGTCACCCGGTGCCCGCGGTACGGCGAGCCGCCCGTCGTCTCCAGGTCGACGACCACCCACTCCTCCTCGCGCAGGCTGCAGGGCGGCGCGGCGGGCTTCGCCCCGGCGAGCGACCACACGCCCTGCGCGTCCACCGCGAAGCGCGAGTCGGTCCCCAGCAGCGCGAACACGGCCCCCGCGGCCGCCCCGGCGCCGTGGACGATCCCCAGCACCTTCGCGGCGACCTCCGCGGTCGGCAGCGGGCCGGCCGCGAGCAGCGCCAGCGCCCGGCGGGTGAGCCCGCCGTCGGGCTCGAAGCGGACCCCGTCCAGGGGGAAGGCGAGCTGCGTCACCAGACGTCGTCCCGGCAGACGGGGAGAGTCATGCAGCGGCCGCCGCCGCCGCCGCGCACCAGCTCGGCGCCCTCGAAGGCGACCACCACCCGGTCGCCGTCCTCCACCTCCACCTCGCCGGTGAGGAACTCCAGGGCATCGACCACCCGGTACCCCGCCCTGCTCTCCAGCTCGCGCATGGTGGCCTCGTTGCGCGTGTAGCCCAGGATCACCCCCGGGCGCACCGCCACGAAGTTGCACCCGCTCGACCACTGCTCGCGCTCCTGGCGCGTGGGGTGATGGCCGCCGCACCACACCGGCTCCAGCGGCAGCCCCACCTGGCGCAGGGCGTGGAAGACGTCCTCGTGCGCCTCCACTCCGTCGGCGCCGGGCTTGTAGTAGAGCACCGGCAGCCGCGCGGGCCCGAAGAAGTAGGGCGGGTACACCACGCAGTGCTCGAAGTCCACCATGGTCATGATCATGTCCAGGTGGATGGCGGGGCTCTCGGCGGGGAGGACCACCACCAGCACGTGCCGCACGCCCGCCTTCTCGCGCAGCCCGTCCACCAGCCCCTCGATGGCCGCCGGGCTGCTGCGCTCCGAGAGCCCCACGATGGCCAGGTCGGGGCGCAGGATCAGCACGTCGCCGCCCTCGATGGTGTAGTCGCTCCTGCTCTCCTCGGTGCCGTCGTAGATGAAGCCCGCGTTGTTGCACAGCAGCGGGTGGTACTTGAAGAGCGCCTTCATCAGGAGCTCCTCGGTCCACCGCACCGCGTAGCGCATGGCGCCGATGATCACGGCGTCGTTGACCACCATGGCCGCGTCGCGGGTGAAGAAGAGGTTGGGCAGCGGCGGCAGCTCCCAGCTCACCTTGTGCAGCAGCCTGGAGATCGGCCCCTGCGGCGCCTCGACCCCCTCGACGAAGCGGCGGATCAGCTCCTCGCCCGGCATCTCGAAGAGGTGCCCCCCCAGCGGCTCGGAAGCAGCCACCTCCATCACCCGCTTCACCAGGAACTCGCGCACCTCGCGCTCGTCGACGATGTCGGCCAGCAGCTCGCGCACGTCCAGCACGTCGCAGAAGCGCGCCAGGATGGCGCGGAAGCGCTGGTGCTCGCGCCGCGCCTGGTCCAGGTCGATGATGTCGTCGTAGAGGAACTGCTCGCGGTTCGACGGGGTGACGGCCAGCAGCTCGGCGCCGGGGGTGTGGCAGATCACGGTCCGCAGCGGACCGATCTCGGAGGTGACGTGGACGCGGGGGTTCGGGTTCGGCATATCTCCGGAAAATAGGCGCCGGGGAAGCCCGCCCGCAACCGGCCGTGGGAGAAGCGGACGGAGTGGATCGCGGGCACGCCGCCAGGTTTCGTGGAAACGGGAAGGGGAACAGCCTGGCTCACACGGAGGCACAGAGGACACAGAGAAGACCACTGATCGAAATCCGTAACTGAATGCCTTTCCTCCATTCTTCGCGCGGAGCCAAAGCCGGTATACATGAACGGACCTTCGGGTGGGGTAAACGCACGCACGCCCGGCGGGGAGGCCGGGCGCGCGCGAAACCATCAGCACTTAGCACTTAGCACTTCGCACTTCGCACTCGTC
>DASVWD010000178.1 GCA_036389795.1 Longimicrobium sp. | reverse complement strand
CTCCGGCGGATGCGACGCGTCCAGCGGCACGTACGCGGCGCCCACTTTGAGGATCGCCAGCTCCGCCACCACCAGTTCCACCGAGCGCGGCATCAGCACCGCCACCCGCGTGTCCGGACCCACGCCGCGCGACCTCAGCCGGCGCGCCAGCCGGCGGGCCCGCGCGTCCAGCTCCGCGTAGGTGAGCGAGCGGTCTCCGGAGACAACCGCTTCCGCGTCCGGCGTCCGCTGCGCCTGCGCCGCGAACAGCTCGTGCACCGACGCGCCGCGCGGATACTCCGCATCGGTCGCGTTCCACTTCTCCAGGAGCTGCCGGCGCTCGGCCTCGGGCAGCAGGTCCAGCCGCTCCACGCTCCGGCCGTCGCCCGCCGCCATCCCCTCCAGCACGCGCCGCAGGTAGCCGGCGTAGCGCTCGACCGTGGCCCGCTCGAAGAGCGAGGTGGCGTACTCCACCCGGCCCACGATGCGGCCGCCCTCCTCCCGCAGCGACAGCGACAGGTCGAACTTCGCCGTCTCGGGCGCGGCCGCCCGCAGGGGCGCCGGCACGAGCCCCGGCAGCTCCAGGCTTCCCCGCGGCGCGTTCTGCCACGCGAACATCGCCTGGAACACGGGGTTGTGCGCCAGGCTGCGCGCGGGCCGCACCAGTTCCACCACCTGCTCGAAGGGGATGTCCTGGTTCTGCTGCGCCCCGAGCGTGCGCGCCTTCACCCGCCCCAGCAGCTCCGCCACCGTGGGCGAGCCCGACAGGTCCACGCGCAGCGCGAGCGTGTTGACGAACAGCCCGATCAGCCCCTCGACCTCCCTGTGGCCGCGGTTGGCCGTGGGCGTGCCGACCACCACGTCGTCCTGCCCCGAGAGCCGGCCGAGCACCGTGGCCCAGCCGGCGAGCAGCGTCATGAACAGCGTGGCCCCGTGCCGCCGGCCGAGCGCCTCGAGCCTCGCCACGAGAGCCTCGTCCAGCTCCAGGGCGACCGAGGCGCCCGCGAAGTCCTGCTGCGCCGGGCGCGGGTGGTCAAGCGGCAGCTCCAGCAGCTCCGGCGCGCCCGCCAGCGCGCTCCGCCAGTACGCCGCCTGCTTCTCCAGGACCTCGCCGCCCACCCAGCGCCGCTGCCACGCCGCGTAGTCCGCGTACTGGACCGCCGGCGGGGGGAGCGGGTCGGCCTCACCGCGGCGGAAGGCCCCGTACAGCGCGCCCAGCTCGCCGGCCAGCACGTCCATCGACCACTCGTCCGAGACGACGTGGTGCATCGTCACCAGCAGCGCGTGGTCGTCTTCCGCCAGCCGCACCAGGCGCCCCCGGACGAGCGGGCCGCGCTCCAGGTCGAAGGGCGCCTCCGTCTCCTCGGCCACCAGGCGGTCCAGCTCGGCGCCCTGGTCGGCGCGCCCGGCCAGGTCGTGCACCAGCAGGGGGAAGCGGCACCCCTCCGCCGGGGCGATCCGCTGCTCCGGCTCGCCGTCCACCGCCGCGAACGTCGTCCGCAGCGCCTCGTGGCGCGCCACGATCCGGTCCAGCGCGCGAGAGAGCGCCGCGCCGTCCAGGGCGCCCCTCAGGCGGAACCGCTTCGGGAGGTTGTACACGCCCCCGGCGCCCAGCTGCTCCAGGAACCAGAGCCGCTGCTGCGCGAACGACGGCGCCAGGCGCCCCCCGCGGTCCACCGGCTCGATCGCCGGGAGCTCCGCCCGCGCCGCCTCCTCCAGCCCCCGCGCGAAGTCCGCCAGCACCGGCCGCTCGAACACGTCGTCGAGCGCCAGCTCCACGCCCAGCACCTGGCGCACCCGCGAGATCACCTTCACCGCCAGGAGCGAGTGACCGCCCAGCTCGAAGAAGTCGTCCTCGCGCCCCACGCGCTCCACGCCCAGCACCTCCGACCAGATCTCCGCGGCGGCCGTCTCGGCGGCTCCCGCGGGGGCGTCGTCCGCCGCCGCGTCGGGCGGCGGAGTCAGGAGGTGGAAGGAGCTGCTCGCTCGATCGTCGCTCGGCATGGAGAGCCAGGGATTGGGTGGGTGATCGTCCCGGGCGGCGGCCCTTCCGCCGCCCGAAGCGGGACGGCGACCGGCCACGACCTGTTCTGCCTTCCGTCCACGGCCCCGGGAGGTGGGTCCTCCCCCACGAAGCCGCTTTTCCGTCCACGGCCCCGGGGAGGTGGGTCCTCCCCCGCGGAGCCGCTTTTCCGTCCCACGGCCCCGGGGAGGTGGGTCCTCCCCCCGCGGAGCCGCTACTCCTCCAGACCTGTCTGCGCTTCAGCCGCCCGGCCGGTCCCGGAGCCGCGCCGCGAAGTCGACGAAGAAGTCGAGCGCTTCCGGGTTCGCGAGCGAGCCGGGGCTGACCACGCGCCCGGCCGGCTCGCCCTGCAGGATGCGCTTGACCGGCACCTCCACCTTCTTCCCGTTCATGGTGCGCGGCACGGCGGGGACGGCGACGATCTCGTCGGGCACGTGCCAGCGCGAGAAGCGGGTGCGCAGCTCGTCGCGGATCCGCGCGCGCAGCGCGTCGTCGAGAACGGCGCCGCCGGCCGGCACCACGAAGAGCGGCATGTAGTAGCCGGCCTCCGGCAGCTCCAGCCCCACCACCAGCGAGTCCAGCACCTCCGGCATCGCCTCCACCGTGCGGTAGATCTCGCTGGTGCCGATCCGCACGCCCAGCCGGTTGAGCGTGGAGTCGGAGCGGCCGTGGATCACCGCGCTGCCGCGCTCGGTGAAGCGCACCAGGTCGCCGTGGCGCCAGACGCCGGGGAAGGTGTCGAAGTAGCTCTCGCGGTAGCGCGCGCCGTCGGGGTCGTTCCAGAAGAAGAGCGGCATGGAGGGGAGCGGCTCGGTGAGCACCAGCTCGCCCACCTGGCCCACCACGGGGCGTCCCGCCTCGTCGAACGCGTGCGCGGCCACCCCCAGCGCGCGCCCCTGCAGCTCGCCCTCGTGCACGGGCAGGTACGGGCACGCCCCCACCAGCCCCGTGCACACGTCGGTGCCCCCGCTCCCGGTGGCCAGCCACACGTCGCGCTTGACCGCGTCGTAGATCCAGCGGAACCCCTCGGGCGAGAGCGGCGACCCGGTGGCGCCCAGCACGCGCAGCGCCCCCAGGTCGAAGCGGTCCCCAGGGCGCACGCGGGCCCGGGTGCGCGTGGCGAAGAAGCTGGCGCTCACGCCGAAGTGGGTGATGCGCGCGTCCTGCGCGATCCGCCAGAGCACGTGCAGGTCCGGGTACGCCGGGCTGCCGTCGTACAGCACCACCGTGCACCCGGTCAGCAGCCCGCCCACCAGCAGGTTCCACATCATCCACCCGGTGGTGGTGAACCAGAACAGGCGGTCGCCGGGCCCCACGTCGCGCTGCAGCGCGTGCGCCTTCAAATGCTCGAGGACGATGCCGCCGTGCCCGTGCACGATGGCCTTCGGCGGCCCGGTGGTGCCGGAGGTGTAGAGCACCCAGAGCGGGTGGTCGAAGGGGACCGCCTCGAACTCCAGCGGGCCGCTCCCGCCGAGCAGCTCGCCCCACTGGGCGGCGCCGTCCAGGCGCGCGTCGGGGTCGAGGTAGGGGACGAGCACGGTGTGCCGCAGCGAGGGGAGCTGCTGCCGGAGCGTGGCCACCTCGGCGCGCCGGCCGATCCGCTTCCCCCCGGAGACGTAGCCGTCGACCGCGATCAGCACGGAGGGCTCGATCTGCTGGAAGCGCTCGACGGCGCCCTGCACGCCGAAGTCGGGCGAGCAGCTCGACCAGACCGCCCCGATGCTCGCCGAGGCCAGGAGCCCCACCACCGCCTCGGGGATGTTGGGGAGGTACGCGGCCACCCGGTCGCCGCGCCCGACCCCCATGGCGCGCAGCGAGGCCGCGACCGCCGCCACCCGCCGGCGCAGCTCGGCCCACGAGACCTCCTCCAGCGGGCGCAGCTCGGACGCGAAGAGGAGCGCCGGGTGCCCGTCGTCGTCGTGGCGGAGGGCGTTCTCGGCGTAGTTGAGCCGCGCGCCGGGGAACCAGCGCGCGCCCGGCATGCCCCGCGACGCCAGCACCGTCTCGTACGGCTCGGCCGCCTTCACCGCGAAGAAGTCCCAGAGCGACGCCCAGAACTCCTCGATGTGCGTGGCCGACCACTCCTGCGCGTCGTGGTAGCCGGCGAAGCGCAGGCCGCGCTCGCGCTCCAGCCACGCCAGGTAGCGCGCGAAATGGGAGCGGCGCTTCACCTCGGGAGAGGGCTCCCAGAGCAGCGGCGGCGCGTCGTCGGCGAGCACGGCGCCGCCCATGGACACGGCGCTATCCACGGCGCCCCTCCTCGGGCCCGGCGAACCCCGCCGGCGCGGCGGCGGCCGCGGCCCGGGCGGGGTCGGGGTGGAGCGCCGGGACCTCGATCCGCGCGGGCGGGCCACCGTCCGCGCCGCCGCGCGCGGGGGTCGTCCGCTCCGCTGCGACACGCTCCCGCGACGCCTCGATGCGGGCCGCCAGGGACTCGACGGTGGGGTCGGAGAACAGGTCCACCACCTGGACGGGGATCCCCGCCCGCCGGAGGCGCTCGACGATCCGGATCACCAGGAGCGAGTGGCCGCCCAGCTCGAAGAAGTGGTCGCGGCGCCCCACCCGGGCCACGCCCAGCAGCTCGGACCAGATCTCGGCCAGCGCCGCCTCGGTCTCGCCCACGGGCGCCTCGTAGCCGCGCCGCGCGAACGCGTCGCCCTCCGGCGCCGGCAGCCCCCGCCGGTCCACCTTCCCGTTCGGCGTCAGCGGCAGCGCCTCCAGGCGCACGTACGCCGCCGGCACCATGTGCTCCGGGAGCCGCTCGCCCAGGTGCCGCCGCAGCGCCTCCGGCTCCACCGCCCCGGCCGCGCCCACGCAGTACGCCACCAGCCGCCGGTCGCCGGGCGCGTCCTCGCGCGCCACCACCACCGCCTCGCGCACCCCCGGGTGCTCCAGCAGCCGCGCCTCGACCTCGCCCGGCTCGATCCGGTAGCCCCGCACCTTCACCTGCTCGTCGCCGCGGCCCAGGAACTCCAGCGTCCCGTCCGC
>DASVWD010000177.1 GCA_036389795.1 Longimicrobium sp. | reverse complement strand
TCCTTCGGTCGCCGCCAAGCATCGTTGCCGAGGCAGGTTCGGCGCAGCGGCTCCCTCAGGATGACATCTCCTTTGCACGATCGATCGCAGAATCTGGTGTGGGCTCAGAGTGGGTCTGGAAAACGCGATGAGGATCGCGCGTCGGGCTGTCCGACGTGCGATCCCCACCCGCAGATCCTTCAGTCGCCGCCCGGCATTCGTGCATTCGACAGGTTCTGCGCGGCGGCTCCTTCAGGATGACAACCTTTAGGGGGTGCCGGCGTCCTCCTCAGGTCCGCGCGGACGCGGCCTCGCGCAGGAGGCGCAGCCAGCGGGCCCAGGCTTCGTCGCGTGCCTTGCGGTCGGCGGCGCTGCCCTCGGGGGTCTCGCCGCTGCGCATGAAGGCGTGGCCGGCGCTGTCGTACGTCACCGGCTCGAAGCGCTTCCCGGCGGCGCGCATCAGCTCGGCGGAGGCCGGGATGGTGGCGTTCACGCGGGCGTCGTTGCCGCCGTAGAAGCCGTAGACCGGCTCCGAGATCCCCGCCACGCCCGCCGCGTCGCGCGGCCCGGTGCCGTAGAAGACGTAGGCCGCCGCGAGGTTCGCCTCGTTGGCGATCTCCCACGTCCGCGCGCCGCCCCAGCAGAAGCCGGCGACCGCCACCTGCCCGGTGGCCGCGGGGATGGAGCGCGCGTACTCGACCACCGCGCGCAGGTCGCCGCTCACCTGCTCGCGCGGGAGGCGGCCGATGGCCTCGCGCGCCGCGTCCTGCGTGGGGAAGCCGGAGGTGCGCCCGCCGCCGGGCGCCATCCCCGAGAGCAGGTCGGGCGCGACGGCGATGTACCCCTCCTCCGCCAGGCGGTCGGCGACCGTGCGCACCCAGTCGGTCAGCCCGCGGTTCTCGTGGATCAGCACCACCGCCATCGCCCGCCGGCTGACCTCGGGGTAGACGACGTAGGTGTGCACCACCCGGTCGCCGCTCCGCACCTCGACCCACTCGTCGTGCCGCGGCGTGGTCTCCAGCCGCGAGGCGGGCTGCGGCCGCTGGCACGCGGCGCAGAAGAGCAGGGGCAGCACGAGGGACGGAGCCAGGAGCCGCATCGGGATCACCCTCCTTCGGAATCGCGGGTCGCGGGAGAGCATCATCATGCACCCCGCCGCGCCTTCCCGCCACCGGGGAAGACGAACGAAGCCCCGGCTCCTCGCGCGGAGCCGGGGCTTCGTCCATCCACTGGGCACTGGGCACTGGGCACTGTGGTCAGGCCACCAGCTCCGTCTCCAGCCACTCGATCCGCAGCGACTCCTGCACCGGGGCGGCCGACCTGAGCACCTCCTGCGCGCCGAGGAGCGTCAGCACGTCGTTGGAGCCGTCTTCGACGAGCGAGGCGCGCGCGTCGCGGTAGAGCTTCTCCACCAGGAAGTCCTTGCTGAGGCCGCGTCCGCCGAAGAGCTGCACGGCGGTGTCGGCCACCTCGTAGGCGGCCTGGGTGCAGTAGACCTTGGAGGCGACGGAGTACTCCAGCGCCTGCGGCCGCGAGCCGTCGTTGTACACGCACGCCGCGCGCGACAGCAGGCGGCAGTTCTCCACCTTCACGAACATGTCGAAGAGGTGCTTCTGCACCAGCTGGTGCTCGCAGAGGGGCCTGCCGCCCTGTACCCGCACCCGGGTCCAGCGCAGCGCCTCCTCGTACGCCGCGCGCGCCACGCCGGTGAAGATGGCGCCCATGGCCGCGTTGGTGAGCGCCAGCGTCTGCCGGAGCACCGCCTCGTAGCCGTCGGCGGCCACCAGCACGTAGCGCTTTGGGATGCGCACGCCGTCGAAGCGGATCGCCCCCTGGTTCAGCGCGCGCTGGCCGAGCTTGTCCAGCGGGGGCTCCTTCGACACGCCGGGTGCGTCCAGCGGGACGATGGCCACGCCGCCGCCGGCCAGCCCCCGCTCGGGCTCCAGCGCCAGGTAGACGACCGCGTGGGTGGCGATGGTGCCGTTGGACACCCACCGCGACTTCCGCCCGCTCACCACGTACTCGTCGCCCGACGCCCGGGCGACCACGCTGCCGGAGATGCGGGCGTCGTGGAACTGCGGGGTGCTGGCCAGGAAGTGGTCGGAGCCGTGGTCGGGCTCGGTGATCGCCCAGCAGCCGACCATGGAGGCCGAGGTGTCGGCCACGAACGGCGCCACCAGCTCGTCGATCAGCGCGCGGTCGCCGGTGGCCGCGGCGGAGGAGAAGGGGAAGCAGGTGCACGCCAGGCTGGCCGCGAAGTCGGCGCTCCCCCAGCCCAGCTCCTCCAGCGCGATGTGCAGGCGCAGGCCGCTGAGCCCCATCCCCCCGTGCTCGGCGGGGATCAGGCCGGTGTGGAACCCGCCGCGGTAGGCGGCGCGCAGCGTCTCCCACAGCTCCGAGTCGGGCGCGATCGCCCGCGCCGGGTCGCAGACGCGGTCCAGGCGCACGGCGGCCGGGCGCAGCACCTCCTTCGCGAAGCCGTGCACCGCCTCCTTGAGCTGCTGGTGCTCCGCCGTGAGGGTGAGGTCGACCTCGCGATAGATGGACATCGTGCGCCCCCGCGTGCCAGGGTGGATGAGGATTCCTGGCGAAGGTACGCGGGGGCACGGGCAGCGGATCTACGGGTGATGGGCCGCTTACGCGCTCCAACCCAACGCTGTCATCCTGAAGGAGCCGCGGCGCGGAGCCCTCCTCCACACCGATGCATGGCGGCGACTGAAGGATCTATGGGTCGCCCTGCGAAAGGTCCGGCCCCGGTGCAAGGCAGCCCATAGATCCTTCGGGTGCACAAGCTCTTGTGCAGCTGTGGGTTTAGCGTCGAGGAATGTGCGAAGCCCCGGCTCCTCGCGGAGCCGGGGCTTCGTCGTGGCGCCGTCCGCGAGCGCTACGCCGGCTGCTGGGCGGCGGCGGTGCGCCGCTCGAACTCCTCGGGCGACACCTGCTCCTGGCGCGTGGCGATGAACCAGTTGTTGCCCGAGGGGTCGCGCACGCCGGCCTCGCGGTCGCCGTACGGCTTGAGGTCGGGCTCGGAGAGGGACGTGGCGCCCGCCTGGAGGGCGCGCGCGTACACGGCGTCGGCGTCCTCCACGTACAGGTGCAGGTTGCCCGGCATCGGCCCCCACTGCTCGCTCGGCTCGCCCATCTCCACCATCGCGTCGCCGATGCGCACCAGGGCGTGCATGATCCGGCCGTCCGGCGCTGCATAGCGGCCGAGCTCCTCCGCGCCGAACGCCTCCCGGAGGAAGTCGATCAGCCGGGCGACGCCGGGGACCACCAGGTACGGCGTGACGGTGTGGAAGCCTTCGGGGATGTGGCTGGGCATCGGTCGCCTCCTTGGCTGGATCGTCCACGCAGATGAGTCCGGACGCAGTCTAACCGGCGGCGCGCGACCCGTCTTGTAGAAATGTTACCTCATACCAGATTCTACGATCGATTATGCAAGCGAGATGTCATCCTGAGGGAGCCGCTGCGCCGAACCTGCCTCGGCACGATGCTTGGCGGCGACCGAAGGATCTACTCACCCCGGAGCGAGGCC
>DASVWD010000176.1 GCA_036389795.1 Longimicrobium sp. | reverse complement strand
ACGGACGGCGGGGAGCAGCCTCTTCACTCAGGACGGAGCACAACACACTCAGTCCATCAACCATCCGAACCGCCGTATACGGACCCGTACGTACGGTGGTGGGGGAGGGGGTGCCGGGAGACCGGCCCCCCTATCCCGATTTGGGGGGGGCTCAGGGCGGCTGAGCCGCGGCAACCACTGCAGGAAGCCTCGCAAACTGCGCGAGGCTGCAAGGCTGTCTTCTTCGCGAGAGGCGGGGCTCGCACCGGGGCGGGCACGGTCGAGGCAGGCCTCGCCCCTACGGGATCGTCTGCCAGACCGAGAGCCCATCGAACCCGCGACGACGTCATCCCGAGGGGCGCGGTGGCGACCCGAGGGATCTACCTGGCGGGGCTGGTGGGCCGCGGTCGGCGCGGGACCCCGACGAGCACCATCCGGGGTTGGCCGTATTCCATGGAATCCTTCCGAGCGACTCTAGAATGGCCGAGCTGACGATTGCCGAGGTGGCGCGGATCGCGGGGGGCGAGGTGGAGGGCGACGGGGCGCGTGTGGTGCGCGGGGTGAAGCCGCTGGACGAGGCGGGGCCCGACGAGCTCTCTTTCGTTGCCGAAGCCCGCTACTTCCCGTACATTCAGGCCTCCCGCGCCGGCGCCGTTCTCGTTGCGCGGAGTGCGGATGCGCCGCTCGGCCCCGGGATGACCGCCGTGCGCGTGGACGACCCGCGCCGGGCGCTCGCCCGGGTGCTCCCGGCGCTCTACCCCGAGGCGCCGCCCGAGCCCGGCGTCCACCCCACGGCGATCGTCGGCGAGGGGGCGTTGGTGGCGGCGACGGCGACGGTGGGGCCGTACGCGGTGATCGGCGCGGGGACGCGCGTGGGCGAGCGGGCGCGGATCGGGGCGCACGTCGTCGTCGGGCGCGACTGCGTGGTCGACGCGGACGCGGTGATCCACCCGCAGACGACGCTCTACGACCGGGTGGTGGTGGGGGAGCGCTCGATCGTGCACAGCGGGGCGCGGCTGGGGGCCGACGGCTTCGGCTACGTGTTCGAGGGCGGGGCGCACCGCAAGGTGCCGCAGGTGGGCGGGTGCCGCCTGGAGGCGGACGTGGAGGTGGGCGCCAACACCACCATCGACCGCGGCTCGGTGGGCGACACGGTGGTGGGGCGGGGGACCAAGATCGACAACCTGGTCCAGGTGGGCCACAACTGCCGCATCGGCCGCCACGTGATCGTGGTCTCCCAGGTGGGGATCTCGGGGAGCACCCGGGTGGGCGACGGGGCGGTCCTCGGCGGGCAGGCGGGGATCCAGGGGCACATCGAGATCGGCGCGGGGGCGCGCATCGGCGGGCAGGCGGGGGTGTTCGGCGACGTCGGGGCGGGCGAGACGGTCTCCGGCTACCCGGCGCGGCCCCACCGCGAGGCCCTGCGCGTGCAGGCGGCGACCTTCAAGCTGCCGGAGCTGATGAAGCGGCTGAAGGAGATCGAGCGGGCGGTGTTCGGGAAGGGTGGGGAAGGGAAAGTCTAGCTCGGGCGGACTGGCTTCGGTGCCGCCGCGGGGAGCCCTCACCCGGCGGCCTTAGAGCCGCCACCCTCTCCCAACTTCGGGAGAGGGTGGACTCGACGGAGCGGTGCGGGGACGGGATTCGGGGCTGGCTATCACCTGTACCCTGTTCTCTGTTCCCTGCAGTTCCGCGTGAGGGATGCGCGCCCGGAGGGCCCGGGGCACGGGCGCGCCGTGGGGTTGGGCGCGACCGGGGCCCGGCGCCGTTGGGCACGGCGGTATCGTGCCCTACGGCGCGCGCAGCCCGGCCCCCGCAGGGGGACACGCCCGCACGAGCGTCTTTCGCAGTTGTCCTTGTTTAGAACGCCAGACCAGATAGATGCCGACGACGCCGAGACAGAACACGATCGCCCGCGGGGGCGAGCTGGAGGGGGTGGGGCTGCACACGGGCGCGCCGGTGCGCATGCGCATCTCGCCCGCGGCGGTGGGGACGGGGGTGGTCTTCCGGCGCACCGACCTGGAGGGGGCGGCCGACGTGCCCGCGCACGTCTCCCACGTGGTGAGCACCGACCGCGGCACCACGCTGGGGGTGGGCGAGGCGCGGGTGCACACCACCGAGCACCTCCTCTCGGCCGTGGTGGCGCGCGGGATCGACAACCTGCTGGTGGAGCTGGACGGCCCCGAGCCGCCGGCCATGGACGGCAGCGCCCGCTGCTTCGACGACCTGCTGGCCGGCTGCGGCGCGGAGGAGCAGGACGCGCCCGCGAAGGTGATCGCCGTCGACGAGACGTTCCAGGTGACGAAGGGCTCGGCGGAGTTCGTGGTGGCGCCCTCGCCCAACTTCCGCGTGTCGACCACGGTGGAGTTCGACCACCCGGCGGTGGGGCGGCAGTACGGCTCCTTCCGGGTGGAGGCCGACCCGTTCTCGCGCGAGGTGGCGCCGGCGCGCACCTTCTGCTTCGAGCGCGAGGTGCAGGACCTGTTCGCGCGGGGCCTGGGCAAGGGCGGCTCGACGCTGAACGCGATCGTGCTGACCGACGAGGGCGGGGTGATGGGGGGGACGGAGCTGCGCTGGGCCGACGAGTTCGTGCGCCACAAGACGCTGGACCTGATCGGCGACCTGGCGCTGGTGGGGGCGCGGCTGCAGGCGCACGTGATCGCGGAGAAGCCGGGGCACAAGGCGAACGTGGCGCTCGCCGCGGAGCTGGTGGAGCGCGCGGCGCGCAAGGCGCTCACCCGGCCCATGCTCTCCATCGAGCAGATCTTCCAGTACCTGCCGCACCGCTACCCCTTCCTCCTGGTCGACCGCATCGTGGAGTTCGAGGAGCGGCGCCGGATCGTGGGGCTCAAGAACGTGACCATCAACGAGCCGTTCTTCGTGGGCCACTTCCCCGGCCGGCCGGTGATGCCGGGGGTGCTGATCATCGAGGCGATGGCGCAGGTGGGCGGGCTGCTGGTGCTGGAGCAGATGGAGAACATGGACGACAAGGTGATCTACTTCATGTCGCTGGACAACGTGAAGTGGCGCCGCCCCGTGATCCCGGGCGACCAGATCCGCTTCGAGGTGGAGATCCTGCAGATCCGCGGCCCCAACTGCCGGATGAAGGGAGTGGGGACGGTGGACGGGCACGTGGTGGCCGAGGCCGAGATGATGGCCCGGGTCGTAGACAAGTGAGGGACTCCTGATGACCGTGCAGAGCCCGGCCGCCGCCGAGATCCACCCCACCGCGCTGGTCGACCCCTCGGCCGAGCTGGCGCCTGGCGTGGTGGTGGGACCGTATTCCATCATCGGCCCCAACGTCCGCGTGGGGGCGCGCACCCGCATCGCCAGCCACGTGCTGATCGAGCGCGACACCACGGTGGGCGAGGAGTGCACCATCCACCAGGGCGCGGTGCTGGGGACCGACCCGCAGGACCTGAAGTACATGGGCGAGCCCACGACGCTGGTCGTGGGCGACCGCACGGTGATCCGCGAGTACGCCACGCTCAACCGCGGCACGGCGGCGCGCGGGCTCACCAGCGTGGGGAGCGACTGCATGCTGATGGCGTACACGCACGTGGCGCACGACTGCGAGATCGGCAACCACGTGATCCTGTCGAACGCGGTGAACATGGCCGGCCACGTGACCATCGGCGACTGGGCGATCGTGGGCGGGATGACGCCGATCCACCAGTTCGTGCGCATCGGCGCGCACGCCTTCGTGGGCGGGCAGTCGCGCATCTCCAAGGACATCCCGCCGTACGTGAAGGCGGCGGGGATCCCGCTGCAGCTCTACGGGCTCAACTCCGTGGGCCTGCAGCGGCGCGGCTTCAGCGAGGAGGTGCGGCGCGAGCTCAAGCGCGCCTACCGCCTCTTCTTCGCCTCGGGGAACAACACCACGCAGGCGCTGGCGCGCGCGCGCGAGGAGCTGCGCGCGCTCCCCGAGGTGGAGGCCTTCATCGCCTTCTTCGAGACGTCGGCGCGCGGGGTGGGGGAGTGAGGCGGACGCCGCTCGAGCGTCCGGCGGTGAAGCGAGCGGGCTTCCGTGCCGCTGCCGCGCCCGACCCACGTGGCGAGGGGAGTAGATCCTTCGGTCCCGCCGTCGTCCTGGCGAGGGCCGGTTCCGTGTGGCCGGGCCTCGGGACGACAGCCGCGGCGACCGCTCGCCGGGGGCGGGCATGAGCGCCCCGGTGCGCGTCGGCGTGATCGGCGTCGGCAGCCTGGGATTCCACCACGCGAGGATCCTGCGCGAGGTGGCCGGGGCCGAGGTGGCGGGGGTGTTCGACGTGGACCCGCAGCGCACGGCGGCCGTCGCGTCGGAGCTGGGCGTCACGGGCTTCGGCTCGCGCGAGGAGCTCCTGGCGGCGGTGGACGCGGCCGTCGTGGCGGTGCCGACGACGGCGCACGCGGAAGTGGCGCTGGCGTCGCTGGACGCCGGGGTGCACCTGCTGGTCGAGAAGCCGATCGCGCCGTCGCTGGAGGAGGCGGACAGGGTCGTGGCCCGCGCCGAGGAGCGGGGGCTGCTGGTGGCGACGGGGCACGTGGAGCGCTTCAACGGGGCGCTGCGGGCGTGCGAGCAGTACCTGGAGGAGCCGCGCTTCGTCGAATCGCACCGCCTGGCGCCGTTCGGACCGCGGGGGACGGACGTGGCGGTGGTGCTGGACCTGATGATCCACGACATCGACCTGGTGCTGGGGCTGGTCGGCCGGCACGTGGAGCGGCTGGACGCGGTGGGGATCGGCGTGCTCACGCCGAACGTGGACATCGCCAACGCGCGGCTGGTGTTCGAGGGCGGGGCGGTGGCCAACATCACCGCCAGCCGGGTGTCGATGGAGCGGATGCGGAAGATCCGCTTCTTCCAGCGCTCGGGGTACGTCTCGCTCGACCTGGCGCAGGGGCGGGGCGAGTTCCTGCGGCTGAAGAAGGGCGCCACGCTCCCCGAGGGCGACTTCAGCCTGCTGTCGCTGATGAACGTGGTGGAGCGCGTCGAGCTGAAGGGCGACGGGACGGAGCCGCTCAGGGCCGAGCTGGAGGCGTGGGTGGCGGCGCTGCGCGGCGAGGGGCCGCTGGTGGTCAGCGGGCGCGACGGGCGCGACGCGCTGGCGGTGGCGCTGCGCATCATGGAGAAGATCGACGACCATGCTGTCGCCCTGGCCGGAACGGCGTAGGGGCTCGCCGTACGGGCGGGGGGTGCCGAAGCCGCCCTCGGTGTGGCGCCTGGTGCTCTTCCTGATCGCGATCGTGGCGGCCATCTACTGGCTCCTGCGCACGTCGGCGGCGGGGCAGTGAGACCGGGCGGGCCGGGTGGGCAGGGGCGACTGAAGTCGCGGCAACCACTGCGCAAAGCCCGCCTGCGCGGGCTCCTTCGGTGCCTGCCGCGGGTCCGGCGCGCGCGGACAGGTCTCCCTGGGTCGCCCCGACGACTCGATCCCGTGTCGGCGCGTCACGAGCGAAGCGAGGAGGTCCCTCCCCCAGGGGGTTTTGGGGGAGGGACAGGCGCGCAGCGCCAGGGAGAGGGCCCGCGTGGGCCGGCGTGCGCACCAGACACCGATCGACCGGTGCTTTTCCCGTCGTCCCGGAGGGGGCGGTGAGCGGGGAGGGGCCGGTCGTCTTCATTTCGGCGGGGGAGGAGTCGGGCGACCTGCACGGGGCGGCGCTGGCGCGGGCGCTGCTGGAGCGCTTTCCCGGCGCGCGGCTGATCGGGCTCGGCGGGGGGCGGATGCGCGCGGCGGGGGTGGAGCTGCTGGCCGACCTCAAGGACCTGGCGGTGATGGGCTTCGTGGAGGTCATCCGCCACCTCCCGTTCTTCCTCGATCTCAAGAAGCGGGTGTTCGCGGCGCTCGAGCGCGAGCGGGTGGACCTCGTGATCCCCATCGACTACCCGGGCTTCAACCTGCGGCTCGCCAGGCACGCGCGGGGTCGGGGGCTGCCCGTCCTCTACTACATCGCCCCGCAGGTGTGGGCCTGGCACAAAAGCCGGGTGCGCGACCTGGCCCGCGACGCGGACGTGGTGGCCGTGGTGCTCCCGTTCGAGGAGGAGTTCCTGCGCTCGGCCGGCGTGAACGCGCGCTTCGTCGGCCACCCGCTGCTGGACCGGGCGCCGCCGGAGCTCTCGCGCGAGGAGTGGGCGCGGGCGAAGGGGCTCGACCCCGCTCTCCCGGTGCTGGGGCTTTTCCCCGGCTCGCGGGCGCAGGAGGTGCGGCGGCATCTCGAGCTCTTCTCCGAGGCGGCGCGGCTCGTGGTCGCCCGGCGGCCGGAGGTGCAGCCGGTGGTGGGGACGCCGGGGGGGATCGACCGCGCGGTGTACGCGGGCGCGGCGTGGCCGCTGGTGGAGAGCGCGGGCGGGCTGCTGGAGTACGCGACCGCCGCGCTGGTGAAGAGCGGCACCACCACGCTGGAGGCGGGGATCGCGGGGACGCCGATGGTGGTGGTCTACCGCATGGCCCCGGCGAGCTACGCCCTGGCCAGGCGGGTGGTGAAGGTGCCGCACATCGCGCTGGCGAACCTGATCGCGGGACGGCGGGTGGCGCCGGAGTTCGTGCAGGACGCGGCCACGCCGGAGTCGCTGGCCGCGGCGCTGCTGCCGCTGGTCGATCCGGACTCGCCGGAGCGCGGGGCGATGGTGGAGGGGCTGGCGGAGATCCGCGGGAAGCTGGGCGGGGCGGGGGCGTCGCGGAAGGTGGCGGAGATCGCGGGGGAGCTACTGGAGAGAGGCAAATAATCGAAGATGGATTTGGGTTCACCTGCAGGTTGGACAAGCGGTGCTACCGTTCCCGTAAACCCATCTGCCGCAATCCGCGGAGCGACATGGGCTTTGGACCGCTATGCGCAATTGGGCGTGAAGTTGCCGCCGGGGAATCGGCTCCAGAGAGCCCGTGATTTCTTAGAGGAGGTGAACGCACCAGGCGAGTTGCCTGCATCGCCCAGCGAACGATTTCTTCGGCGTATCGTCGACTCTACTCATACGTGTTTCGAGCATCATCTAATCGCTCGGGCCCTCGCCTCGAGGCCGTTAGATGCCCAGCAGGTACGGTTGATACAACAAAGCTTATCTGGCTCCGATTTAGCTGATGATGATACGAATTCTTTGCCAAGGGACACTCAGTTCGAGCTATTTGCTGCCGCTTTCCTCACAATGGGTGATGTGCCCGTGCGATATCAGGAGCCTCCTGATCTGGTTTTCTTGTACAATCAAAGAGAGGTGGGGCTTGCTGTGAAACGAGTGAAAAGCCTGTCACAATTACCGAGGCGTTTCAAGAAAGGAATCGAGCAACTTGATCGTAGCGGGTTGAACGGCTTTGTTGCGGTGAACGCAGACGTTTTGATTCGAGATATTGGACTGGATGGGACGGCCGAGGAACTCGGAAAGCGTTTCAGTGCGCGGTTGAACGCGCTTGCAGCGATAGATGCCAGATTTGCATCGGACCCGCGAGCGCTTGGACGATTTACGTTCGGCACGGACGCGGTTTGGGATCTTAGTGGAGCCCGTCCGGAATTGAAGTTTGGGTTTTTCCGACAAGTGGTGTTTTACAACAAGAACCAGGAAGACAAAGCTGTTGCTGAACGATTTTATGCCGCGATGGACGAAAAAATTGAACAACGCATGACTCTGCTCTGAGCGTGGCGTTCGATTCCGGAGAACCACCCATGAAGGTTGATCGCCGCGTGCGGCCGTCGGAGCAGACGACGCAGCTCAGGGCGCACGAGCGGGCGGCGGCTTCGCTCGGGGGGGCGGCGCTGGACGCGCTCATGGGCACGTGCAGCTACCGGCGCGAGGGCGTCGAGAACTACGACCAGTTCTGGCGCGCGGGGAAGCCCGTGGTGTTCACCCTCTGGCACGGGCGGCTGCTGCCCTGTACTCATTTCCACCGCCACCAGGGGATCGTCACCTTAGTCAGCCAGCACCGCGACGGGGAGTACATCACCCGCACGGTGCGCCGCTGGGGGTACACCGTGGTGCGCGGCTCCAGCACGCGCGGGGGGCTGGAGGCGCTGCGCGAGCTGATCCAGCTCCTCAAGCAGGGGCGCTCGCTGGCCATCACCCCCGATGGGCCGAAGGGGCCGTTCGAGAAGATGAAGCCCGGCCCCGTCCTGATGGCGCAGCGCGGCGGAGCGCCGATCATCCCTGTCGTCGCCGGGGCGAGCCGGGCCTGGTACTTCGGCAAGTGGGACCGCTTCCTGATCCCCAGGCCCTTCGCCAGGCTGCAGATCGCGTACGGCGAGCCCGTCTGGGTGCCGCGCCGGGCGGACGAGGCCGAGATCCAGGCCATCTCGGACGACGTGGAGCGGCGCCTGGGCGAGCTCAAGGCGCGGGTGGACACGCCGTGGGAGTGAGCCAGGCGATGCCGCGCGCCCCGACCGCCGGACGCCCGCCGAGTACCCTCTCCCGAAGTTGGGAGAGGGTGGCGGCTCTAAGGCCGCCGGGTGAGGGCCACGGGGGTCGCCCGTGAGCCTGCGCTCCTTCGTCACCCGCTGGTGGGCGGGGGAGGCGGGCGCGGCGGGGAGGGCGCTCGACGCGCTGCTGCTCCCGGCGGAGTGGGCGTTCCGCGGCGGGGTGGCGCTGCGCAACCGCGCGTTCGACGCGGGGCTCGTCCGCGCCGCGCGGGTGGACGTGCCGGTGCTGAGCGTCGGCAACGTGGGCGTGGGCGGGGCGGGGAAGACGCCGTTCGCGGCGTGGCTGGCGGCGAGGCTGCGGGAGTGGGGGCGCAGGCCCGCCATCGCGCTGCGCGGCTACGGCCAGGACGAGGTGATGCTGCACCGCGAGCTGAACCCGGAGGTGCCGGTGTTCGCGGCGGCGCGGCGGGTGGAGGCGGCGAGACAGGCGGTGCGCGCGGGGTGCGACGCGGTGGTGCTCGACGATGCCTTCCAGCACCGGCGGCTCGCGCGCGACGCGGACCTCGTGCTCCTCTCCGTCGAGGCGTGGGAGCGCTCGCCGCGCCTGCTGCCGCGCGGGCCCTGGCGCGAGGGGCCGGGGGCGCTCGCGCGCGCGGACGCCGTCGTGCTGACGCGCAAGACGGCGGGCGCCGAGCGCGCGCGCCAAGTCGCGGCGGAGGTGGCGCGGCGGGTGCCGGGGAAGCCGGTCGCCGTCTGCCGGCTGGCGCCGGGGTTGCTGGCGGCGCTGCACGGGGGCGGGGCGCGGCCGGTGGAAGCGCTCGCGGGGGCGCGGGTGCTCGCGGTGGCAGCGCTGGCCGCGCCGGGGCTCTTCTTCGACAACCTGCGGGCGTGCGGGGCCGAGGTGGAGGGCGCGGCCTATCCCGACCACCATCACTTTTCCGCCGGCGAGGCGCGGGAGATCCAGGCGCGCGCGGCGGGGCGGACCATCCTGATGACGCACAAGGACGCGGTGAAGCTGCGCTCTCTCCTCCCGCCCTCGGCCGACGCGCTGGTGCTGGAGCAGGCCGTGGGGTTCGACTCCGGGCTCGCGGAGCTCGACGCGGTGCTCCGGCGGGCGCTGGAGGGGCGTGGATGATCCGGGCCGACGTGGTGGTGGTGGGGAGCGGGATCGCCGGGCTCTTCTTCGCGCTCAAGGTGTCGCGCTACGGCTCGGTGGCGCTCATCACCAAGAAGAGCCGGCCGGAATCGTCCACCAACTGGGCGCAGGGGGGGATCGCGGCGGCGTTCGGGAGCGACGACTCGCCGGAGCTGCACAAGGAGGACACGCTGGTGGCCGGCGCCGGGCTCTGCCACCCCGACGCGGTGGACGTGCTGGTGCGCGAGGGGCCGTCGCGCGTCTCGGAGCTGATCCGGCTGGGCGTGGAATTCTCGCGCGAGGGCGGGGACCTGTCGCTGGGGCGCGAGGGCGGGCACTCGCGGCGGCGCATCGTGCGGGCGGCGGACCTCACCGGGCGCGAGATCGAGCGCGGGCTCCTGCAGGCGGTGGCGGATTCTCCCAACATCACCATCCACGAAGACCACGCGGCGGTGGACCTGCTCACGGCGACCGATCCCGGCACGCTGGGCGAGCGCTGCTGCGGCGTGCTGGTGCTGGACGACGCCTCGGGCGAGCTGAAGCCGTTCCTGGCGCGCGCGGTGATGCTGGCCACGGGCGGCTGCGGGCAGGTCTACCAGCACACCACCAACCCGTCGATCGCCACGGGCGACGGGGTGGCGATGGCGTACCGGGCCGGGGCGGCGGTGGCCAACATGGAGTTCATCCAGTTCCACCCCACGGCGCTCTTCCCGGCCCGCGAGCGCACCTTCCTGATCTCCGAGGCGGTGCGCGGCGAGGGCGCGGTGCTGCGCCGGCGCGACGGGACGGCGTTCATGGACGCCTACCACCCGCTCGGCTCGCTGGCCCCGCGCGACGTGGTGGCGCGCGCCATCGACGCGGAGATGAAGAAGGGCGGCGATCCCTACGTCCTCCTCGACTGCTCGGCGATCCCGCCCGGCGAGGTGCGCGAGCGCTTCCCCAACATCCTGCGCGAGACGGCGGAGCGGGGGATCGACATGCTGCGCGAGCCGCTCCCCGTGGTCCCGGCGGCGCACTACCTCTGCGGCGGGGTGCTGACGGACACGGATGGGCGCAGCTCGGTGCCGGGGCTGTACGCGGCGGGGGAGACGGCGTGCACCGGCGTGCACGGGGCCAACCGCCTGGCGAGCAACTCGCTCCTGGAGGCCATCGTCTTCGCGCACCGGGCGGCGGAGCGCATCGGCCCGCAGCTCTCGGCGATGCGGATGCTGGAGCCGGAGGGCCACCCCGTCCCCTCGGCCGCCGCTGGGCCGGACGGCGAGGCTGTGGCGGCGGCGCGCGAGGAGGTCCGCGGGCTGATGTGGAGCCTGGTGGGGATCGTGCGCTCGGACGCGCTGCTGGTGGAGGCGGACCTGCGGCTGCGCGAGGCGACGGAGCGGGTGAGCGGCTGGTGGGCGGCGTCGCGCGTCACCCCGGAGCTGATCGAGCTGCGCAACCTGGTGCAGGCGGCGCACCTGATCGTCCGCTGCGCCATGCGCCGCAAGGAGAGCCGCGGCCTGCACTACAACGTCGACCACCCCCACCGCGACAACGAGCGCTGGCTGCGCGACACGATCCTGGTGCGGTGATGGATCTTCGTCGACGTGAGCGCATGCGCCGCGGCCTGGCGGTCGCCTTCTGCACCTGCGTGGCGCTGGCGGGCTGCCGGGGATCGGCTCCGGCGCCGGGGATGCGGGCGCAGGCGACTCCCGCGGAGGGATACCTGGCCGGCGCCGCGGGTGGGCGAATCTTCTACCGGGTCGCCGGGCGGGGCGGCGATACGGTGGTGGTGGTGCACGGCGGGCCGGGGGCGGGGATGGGCGCCGTCGCTCCGGACCTGGAGCCGCTGGAGAGGCGGCACACGCTCGTCTACTACGACCAGCGCGGGGGCGGGCGTTCCGAGCTTCCGCAGGATACGGCGCTCCTCGGCCCCGAGCACCACCTGGAGGACCTCGACGCGGTGCGGCGGTACTTCGGGCTGGAGCGGATGACCCTGCTGGCGCACTCGTTCGGGGCGGTGATCGCCGCGCGCTACGCCATGGCCCACCCCGGCCGCGTCGAGCGCATGGTGTTCACCGGCGCCGTGGAGCCGCGCCGGACCGACGCGGCGGCCACCGCCATGGCGGCGTTCGCACACGTGGACACCGCCCGCCTCCACCGGCTCTTCACGCTCATGGGCCGGATCGCCGGCGGGGAGGGCGGCGACGCGGCCGAGGCGTGCCGGGAGTACGAGGCCATCGCGCGGGAGGGCGCGGCCGCGCGGGGCGAGCCGGCCCGGTGGCGGGGGACGGCGTGCGAGATGCCGCCCGAGGCGCTGCGCTACTACATGCGCTACACGGCGCGAATCGGGCCGAACCTGTTCGGGCAGTGGGACTTCACCGGACAACTCGGGCACGTCCGCGCGCCGCTGCTCGTGGTGTACGGCGGCCGCGACACGGCCGCGGTCCGCGCCCAGCGCGGCTGGGCGGCGGCGGTTCCGGACGGACGGCTGCTCGTGGTGCCCGGCGCGGGAAAGGGCGCGCACGCCGACCGGCCCGAGGTGTTCTTCCCGGCCGTGGAGGAGTTCCTGCGCGGCCGCTGGCCCGCCGGCGCCGAGCCGCCGCACTGAAGGAATGGAACGTGGGGCCCGCGACAACAAGCACTGGCTGCAAGATACGATTTCGTGCCATGGCGTGGTTGACCTTTACTCTCTACCTGCACGTCTATGGAATTCCCAGAGAGTGGTATCGCCGTCGAAACGTTTTCTTCCGCCGAAGAACTGATGACGGCGTTGGCGCGCCGCAATGAAAGATGGGGCGCAATGCCACGTGAATGGATCTTTCGCGGTCAGGCGGATTCAAAATGGAGCCTGCTTCCAAGCGCCTTCCGACCGATCCAGTTTCGATACGGCTCCAGGAGCGAATTCAAGCCCGCAAAAACGCATTCGGCTCAGATTCGTGAGGAAGCAATGTTGATCCATCGCTTCCTTGAAGCGTTAGATCGACAGGGACTTGCTCTCCCTGGCGAAGGAGCGGTTCGGTGGATGTCATTCGATGCGCTGTTGAGTGACCTTACAAACCCCGGTGTGCGCGCAGAGTGGCCGCCGCGGGAACTTGCTCCACTTTTTGCGCTCGCTCAACATCATGGGATTCCTACACGGCTACTTGATTGGACTGAAAGACCGCTTGTTGCTGCATATTTCGCTGCTATCGGAGGAGCTGAAAGGTTAGTAAGTGGTGCCACGCCCGATACGACCTTTGCGATTTGGGGACTCGAATATGCACGGGCTAAATTGGTCCTGTGGAAAAATTTAGACCTGAGAGCGAAACCAGAATTGAACTTGGTTCGAGCCCCTCGCTTCTCTAACCAAAATCTCAGGGCGCAGGAAGGCGTTTTTACCGTACTGGTAGATTCATCGCGCAAAAACAACGATCCTGCGTCCTTTCCGCCTCTCGATGAATTGATTGCTCTGCGTTTTTCGGAAAGACTATCAGCCGGAGGGCAACTGGTACCTCCGGTACTTCGGAAATTTGAGGTCCCGCTAGCCGAGGCTGGCAAACTTCTTCGGTTGTTAGCGGATGAAGGGGTCAGTGGCACCTATCTTTATCCTGGTATTGACGGTGTCGTTCGCGGTTTAAAAGAGCATGCGTTATGGGATACTGAGGTCGTGAAGAAGTCTGGATGAGGATCCTTCTCACGGCACGAGCGCGAATGCGGCGCCGTCACATAGATGGGCGCCGCATCTTCCATCGTGCTTTGAGCGAAGCGCCGAATCAGGCCGCAGCCGCAGTGGAGGCCGGGTACGACAGCGCGGCCAGCGCGCCCTCCAGCCGTTCCAGCATCGGCGGGATCTCGGCGTGCGAGACGGCGCCGACGGAGAGGCGGAACCAGCCCGTCTCCTCGTTCAGCCCGAACGCCTGGAACGGGACCACCGCCGCGCCCGCGGCCTCCAGCAGGTAGTGGCGGATGTCGTCGTTGGTGCGCAGCACGGCGCCGGAAGGGGTGGCGGCGCCGTGCAGCTCGAAGCGGGCGCTCAGGTAGATGGCGCCCATCGGCATCACCGCCTCGACGGGGAGGCCGCGGCCGCGCAGCTTCAGCAGGCCGTCGTAGAGCGCCTCCAGGCGCGCGTAGACCTCGTAGCGCATCCCGTCGTGGTAGGCCTCGATCGCCGGCGCGTCGGCCAGCAGGCGCGCGGTGGCGAGCTGCTCGGCGCGCGGCGCCCACGCGCCCACGTGGCCCAGGAGCGCCGCCATCTTGCGCGTCAGGTCCGCCGGCGCGACGATCCACCCCACGCGCACGCCGGTGGCCGCGAACGACTTGGAGATGCCGTCCACGAAGACGGTGTAGTCCCGCATCGCGGGGCGGAGCGACACCGGGTTCACGTGCGTGGTGCTCCCGAAGGTCAGCATCCAGTACACCTGGTCGTACAGCAGGAAGAGCGGGCGGGCGCCGGGGCCGCGGCGGGCGTTCTCCTCCAGCACCAGGTCGCAGATCTCG
Source organism: Longimicrobium sp. (assembly GCA_036389795.1). Lineage (NCBI taxonomy): Bacteria > Pseudomonadati > Gemmatimonadota > Longimicrobiia > Longimicrobiales > Longimicrobiaceae > Longimicrobium > Longimicrobium sp. The sequence continues at coordinate 19,611 of DASVWD010000176.1, read as the reverse complement.
GCCAGCTGGTCGGCCGTGAACGCGGTGCCCGAGGGGTTCAGCGGCGAGTTCAGCACCAGCAGCCGTGCCTCGCGCACGGCGTCTTCCAGCGCGGCGCGCGTGGGCAGGAACGCGTCTTCCGCGCGGCAGAAGATGGGGACGCCGCGCGCGCCGGACAGGTGCACGTAGTGGTTGTTGTTCCAGGAGGGGACCGGGTAGACCACCGCCTCGCCGGGGTCGACCAGGGCGCGGTAGGTGGCGTACAGCCCCGGCCGCGAGCCGCCGGTGACCAGGATCGACTCGACGCCGTACTCCAGCCCCAGCCACTGGCGGTAGAAGGCCGAGACCGCCTGCCGGAGCTGCGGCATCCCGTCGGACGGCGGGTAGTTCGTCTCGCCGGCGCGGAGCGCGTCCACGATCCCGTCCACCAGCGCCCTGGGGGCGGGGAACTCGGCCGGCGCGAAGTCGCCCACCGTCAGGTTGCACACCGCCGCACCCTGCGCCAGCATCGCGCGGACGTCGGCTGCGATCCGCAGGATCTCCGAGCCGACGAGCCCGTCGGCCATGGCGGAAACACGCGGGTCCGGCATCGAGCCTCCTGTAGCTGGGGACGTGGGTGGTCGGGACGAGCGGGGCCGGTCGCCCGGGAAGATACAAGCCCGAGCCGCTCTCCGCAGCAGGGTGCGCGCCTCCGGTTGACCCGGCCGCCCGCGCGCCTTATCTCGCGTGCTCACGACCTGACCCGGGTGGAGGGATGAAGCTGGCACTCCTGGCCGTGGGGCGCCCGCGCGGGCCCGCCGCGGAGCTGATCGCCGAGTACGAGGCGCGCGTGAAGCGGTACTTCACCTTCGAGGCGGCGGAGGTGAAGGAGGAGGCGTTCCGGCGCGCGGGCGACGCGGCGCGGGTGCGCGACGAGGAGGGGAAGCGGCTGCTGGCGCGCGTGCCGTCAGGCGCCGAGATCGTGGCGCTGCACGAGACGGGGAAGCAGTGGACGTCGCAGCAGCTCGCGGACTGGCTCGCGGACCTGGCGCTGCGGGGGAGCCCGGGCGCGGCGTTCGTGATCGGCGGGGCGTACGGGCTCTCGGACGAGGTCCTGGCGCGCGCGCGGCAGCAGCTCTCGCTCTCGGCGTTCACGCTGCCGCACGAGCTGGCGCGGCTGGTGCTGGCCGAGCAGCTCTACCGCGCGGGGACCATCGCGCGGGGAGAGCCGTATCACAAGGGGCGGGATTGAACCGCAGGGGACAGGGGACGGGTAACAGGGGACAGCCAGCGAACTGCAAGGGCTGGTACGAAGGTCAGGATTTGCGCCGCTGCGCCCGGGCTTCTTCGAGCGCTGCGACGGTCTGCTCGCGCGTGACGCTCGGGAAGTCGTCGAGGAAGTCGTCCAGCGGGTGCCCGCCTTCCAGGTAGTCGATCAGGTTCTTGAGCGGCACGCGTGTCCCAATGAGCACCGGCGTGCCGCCGAGGATCTCGGGATCGCTGTGGATGACGCTTGTCGAACCCATCATTCGCCTCCCATGTCGATATGCACCGCATAATACACCGCCCGTCTGGTTCTCGCACTTTCTCCCAGTTACCTCGGGGTTCGTAGTTGCAGGCTATCCCCTGTCCCCTGTAACCTGTCCCCTATGACGACGACGCCTGGAGCCGCACCGGTGCCGGGGAGGACACGCTGAGCCTGCGCGTGCTGGTGGAGCCCCTGCGCGGCTCCCGCCTGGTCGGCGACCTCCTGGCCGGCCGCCCCGCGGCGGCCGCCTTCTACGCCGGCCACCCGCTCGACGCGGCCGCCTACCGCCGCAAGCTGGAGGAGACCGCCGCGCGCTTCGACCGCCAGGCCCGCGAGCGCGCGGCCGCCGCCCTGCGCCCCGCCTCGCCCGGCGCGGAGGAGCGCCTGCGCCGCTTCGTGGAGGAGGGCGGCGCGATGGTCACCACCGGCCAGCAGGCCGGGCTCTTCACCGGGCCGCTCTACACCGTCCACAAGATCCTCACCGCCATCCGCCTGGCCGAAGCGCTCGAGCGCGAGCTGGGCAGGGTGGTCCTCCCCGTCTTCTGGGCGGCGTCCGAGGACCACGACTTCGCCGAGGTCCGCCACGCCGAGGCCGTCACCCACCTCGGCGAGCTACGCACCGTCTCCGTCGCCGCGACCTCTTCCATCCCCGTCCCGGTGGGCGAGATGCGGCTCGGCGAGGAGGTCGAGTCCGCATTGGACGAATTCATCCAAACGCTTGGAATATCGGCAGATTCGTCCAATCACCTCAAGCAGAATCTACTCGCGGATTACCGGCCCGGGGCGACCGTGGGGGATGCGTTCGTCGGGGCGATCCTGCGGCTGTTCGCGGACTTCGACCTGTGCGTCACCCACGCGGCGGACGAGGCTTTGAAGCGCGCCTCCTCCCGGGTGCTGCTGGGCGACCTGGAGCGCGCGGACGAGCACGAGCGGCTGCTCGTGGGCCAGAGCGGGCGGATGGCGGCGGCCGGCTACCCCCCGCAGGCGGTGGTGATGGAGGGCGGGACCAACGTCTTCTACCACGGCCCGGCGGGGCGCGAGCGGCTGTACGCGGAGCGGGACGGCTTCGTCGCGAAGGACTCGCGCCGGCACTTCAGCCTGGACGACCTGCGTCGCCTGCTGGAGGAAGACCCGAAGGCGCTCAGCCCGAACGTGTTCCTGCGCCCGGTGGTGGAGTCGGCCGTCTTCCCCACGCTCGCGTACGTCGGCGGGCCGGCGGAGACGGTCTACTTCGGGCAGACGCGGCCGCTGTTCGAGGCGTTCGGCATCCGCATGCCCCTGGTCTTCCCCCGCTTCAGCGCCACGATCGTACCGCCCGAGGCCGAGGCGGCGCGGGCGGAGGCCGGCGTGGAGACGGGCGAACTGGCGCGGCCGGAGCACGAGGTGTGGGAGCGGGTGGCGCGGCGGCACATGCCGCCCCAGGTGTGGGAGAGCGTGGCCGAGCTGCGCAGGGCGCTGGTCGGCGGCTTCGGGCGGGTGATCGACGCGGCGCACGGGATCGACCCGAACCTGGACCGGGCGGTGGGCGCGCGGCGCGACCGGGCGCTGCTGGAGGTAGCGAAGGCGGAGCGCAAGATCGTGCGCCACTTCAAGAAGCGGCGCCCCGAGCTGGCGCGCGCGCTGCGGCTGGCCCGCAACCACCTGCGCCCGCTCGGGGTTCCGCAGGAGCGCGTGCTGACCGTCTTCCAGTACCTCCCGCGCGAGCCGCGGCTGCTGCACCGCCTGGCGGAGGGGATGACGGTCGAGCTGCGGTCGGGCGAGCCCGAGCCCGCGTCCGAGGAGCCGGAGGAGCTGGCGCCGGCGGGGTGAGCCGGAACGGCTTCCACTACCCAGATCCGGATCGACAACGGGGGATGAAGCGAGCGGGCGTCCGTGCCGCTACCGCGCCCAGCCCACCTGCCAGGGTGAGAAGATTCCTCGGCCCTGCGAAGATCCGTGCGGGGGCCGGTTCCGTGTGCTCGGGCCTCGGAATGACAGCGAAACACCGCGGATCGACCGAGTTCGGTATACGATGGAGAGGCGGGTGGAGGACCGGAGTCCCCCACCCGCTCTCTTCACTGCGCCTGCGGCCGAAGCCGATCCTCAGCCGCGCCGGTCGAAGTCCACCAGGCGGTTGTACCGGTCCACGCGGCACGTCCCGTACGCGCGGCTCGTGCGCCACCTCACCAGGCTGTTGCCGCGGCGGTCGCCCGACGCGTAGTCCACCTGGATCCGCCCCGAGCGGGCGCCGCGGACGCGGTCGCGCACGGCGGCCCGGCAAACCTGCTCCGCCCGGGCGCGGTACGACCGGTCCCGATCGTCCCAGCGGCCCCGGTCCCGATCGTCCCAGCGGTCCCGGTCCCGGTCATCCCAGCGGTCCCGGTCCCGGTCGTCCCAGCGGTCCCGGTCTCCGTACCGCTCCCCGACCGCGAACTGCGCCCGGCAGCCGCGGCTCACCCAGATCCCCCCGCGGTCGGTGCCCCAGGTGCGCCCGCGGCTGCAGGAGGCCTCGCTGAGCCGGCGGACCAGGCGCACGCCGCCGCGCGTGTCCACGCGGCAGTGGTTGGTCCGGCCGTCGTACGACTGACAGGTGACGAGACGCTGGGCGGCCGCGGGCGCCGGGTGCGCGGCCGTCAGGGCGCCCGCGATCGCGAGCGCGGAGAGTGCGAGCGACGTCTTACGCATCGTGAGTACCTCCAGTGGATGCGATTTCGGCTGACGAAGGCGCGCCGGGGCGGAAGTGCCTGGAATGTACGCGCGCCTTCCGCGCGTCGGCCGGCAGGGGCGCCGGGCCGGACCGCGCGGTGTGCCGGTCCCCGGGTGCAACCGGCACGCCCGTCCGCGCCGGCCGCGGCCGCGCCGTTCGCGGGAGATCGCATCCTGTTTCACGGCAACGGGATAGAACGCGCGCCCGACGCCGTTCCCTCGCCGCGGGGGCCGTGTTCCGCCCGCTCGGCTGACCCGTCCATGCGGCGGCGCGTGTATCCGCGACAGGACACCGCGGCCGCGGCGGCGCGGGGCGCGGCCTCCGCATGGCGCGGGGTATGCACCGGGCGGGGCGCGACAGACGGTCCACAGGCAGAACGCGACCGCCCGCCCGGGAGACCAGGCTCCCGCGCGGGCGTTTCTCCAGACAGCACCGATGACCACGTCACCCGAGCGGCCGCCGGACGAGTCGCCAGAAGACGAGCGGCCCGAAGACGAGCGGCCGGTCCCTCCCGCGCCCGGCGGCGCCCCCGTCGACGACGACGCCACGCTGCCGTACCCCGGGACGGTGCCGCCCGAGCCCGACGACCCCGAGGCGCAGTCGGTCCTGGAGGCGCAGTCGGAGCCCCTCCCGCCGCCGGCGGAAGGAAGCGGGGAGACGCCCGCGCGGCACGTATCGGGAGCGGTGGCGTCGGCGATGGTGGCGGGGGGGATCTTCCTGAGCCGCATCGCGGGGTTCGTCCGCCAGGCCGTCTTCGCCCGCTACCTCGGCACCTCGGCGTACGCGGACGTGTTCAACGCCGGGACGCGCCTGCCCAACATGCTGCAGAACCTGCTGGGCGAGGGGACCCTCTCGGCGTCGTTCATCCCGGTCTACTCGCAGCTGCTCCACCAGGGGCGCAAGGAAGAGGCGGGGCGCGTGGCGGGCGCCGTCTTTTCCCTTCTCTTCGCGGTGGCGGGCGCGCTGGCGCTCATCGGGATCGCCGCCGCGCCCCTCCTGGTCGCCGTCTTCTTCCCCGGCTGGGAGGGGGAGCAGCGGGCGCTCACCGTGCGCGTCACCCGCATCATCTTCCCCATGACGGGGGTCCTGGTGCTCTACGCCTGGACGCTGGGCATCCTCAACAGCCACCGCCGCTTCTTCCTCTCGTACGTGGCCCCCGTGTTCTGGAACGCGGCGATCATCGCCACGCTCCTGGCGCTGGGCGGCCGCATGGACCAGGAGCGGCTGGTGATCGCGCTGGCGTGGGGTGCGCTGCTGGGCGGCTTCCTCCAGTTCGGGGTGCAGCTCCCCCTGGTGCTCCGGCTGGAGCGGGAGCTCAAGCTGGGGTGGGGGACCCGGCTGGAGGGGGTGCGCGAGACGGTGAAGAACGCCGGCCCGGCGGTGATGGGGCGCGGCGTGGTGCAGCTGAGCGGGTGGTTCGACAACATCCTGGCCTCGTTCCTGGCCGCGGGCGCGCTCAGCACGCTGCAGTACGCGCAGACCTTCTACATGCTCCCGGTGAGCCTCTTCGGGATCTCGGTGGCCGCCTCGGAGCTCCCCGAGCTGGCGCGGCAGGGGATCGCCGGCGGCGAGGTGCTGCGCAGCCGCGCGTCCGGGGCGCTGGAGCGGATCGCCTTCTACGTGATCCCCTCGGTAGTCGGCTACCTCGCGCTCGGCGACGTGGCCGTGGCGGCGCTCTACCAGCGGGGCGAGTTCGACAGCGGCGACACGCTGATCGTGTACCTCACCCTGGTGGCGTTCTCGCTGGGGCTCCTGGCCACCACGGCATCGCGGCTGCTCTCCTCCACCTTCTTCGCGTTGCGCGACACGCGCACGCCGGCGCGCTACGCGATGCTCCGGGTGATGCTCTCGGCGGTGCTGGCGATCGTGCTGATGCTCCAGTTCGAGGGCGTGACCGCGTTCGGCGTCCGCATCCCCGCCGGCCTCTTCGGCGGGGTACGCATCGACGGGGAGCCGCTGGGGCCGGTGGGGATCGCGCTGGGGAGCGGGATCGCGGCCTGGATGGAGTGGGGGCTCCTGCGGCGCTCGCTCGGCCGCCGCGTCGGCTCCGTGTCGCCCCGCGCGCGCGAGGTGGCGAAGATGCTGGCCGCCGCGCTCGCGGCCGCCGCGGCGGGGTGGGGCGTGCGGCTCCTGGTGGACGGCCTGACGCCGCTGCCGCAGGCCGCCCTCGTCTTCGGCACCTTCGGCGTGGTCTACTTCGTCGCGGCGGCGGCGCTGGGACTGGAGCAGTCGGACGCCTTCGTCCGCCGCTTCCGGAACCTGGCGGGGCGGGGGTAGCCGGCCGGTCCCGCTCGCGCCCCCTCCGGACCGCGGTCACGGCGAGAAGGCTTCCACCCGCCCCACCTCCACGCCGAAGGCGAGCCGGGCGGCGCGGCGCATGGCGGCCGCGTCGCCGCTGGTCAGGAAGCGGCTCGGGCTCCGCGGGGCCGCGGCGAGCGGCCAGGCCCGGTCGATCTCGTCGAGCGTGGCGGCCGCCGGGTCGAAGAGCGCGGTCCCGGGACACGCTTCGGCCAGGAGCGGCGCGAGCGCGGGGTAGTGCGTGCACGCCAGCACCAGGATCTCCACGCCACGAAGCGGCCGGAGGATCCGCCCGGCGTCGCGGCGCACGTCGGGCGAGTCCAGGCGGCCGGCCTCGACGTGGGCCGAGAGCGGCTGCGCCACGCGCTGGCGCACGTGGTGCCCGGCGGCGCGCAGCGCGCGGCCGTACACACCGCTCCGGATGGTCCGGCGCCCGCCGATCACGCCGATGCGCGCGGGGGCGACCCGGGCGAGCGCCGCCAGCGCGGGCGCGATCACACCGGCCACCGCCATCCCGCGGCGCGGCGCCGCCAGGTCCGCCAGCACGGTGCTGGCGGAGTTGCAGGCCAGGACGGCGTGGCTCACCCCGTGGCGGTCGGCCAGGTGGCGCAGGATGCGGTCGACGCGCGCGGCCAGCGGGCGCCGTGCCACCCTGCCGAAGGGGGTGAAGCCGGCGTCGGAGACGTAGACCACCTCCACGCCGGGGTGCCGCGCGGCGAGGAGCCGGAACACTCCCAGGCCGCCGACCCCCCAGTCGACCACGGCGAGCCTCACGGGTAGCTCTGCGGCGCCACCGTGCCGGGCTCCAGCGGGCCGCTGTCGAAGGCGAGCACGCGCGCGTTCCAGCCGACGTTCAGCGTCTCCACCCTCCGCCCCGGGAAGCGGCTCTCCAGGTACCACCGCAGCTCGTGCTCGGCGCGGATCGGGTTGTAGCGCAGCATGGTCCGCCAGCGTGGGTCCGCCACCATCCGCCGGAGGCGCCGGGTGAAGCCGGGGCGGCGCAGCCTCCCCGCGTACTCGCGCGCCTTGCCGGCCAGGAGCCGCGGCGTCTCGCGCCAGCGCACCGGCGCGGTCACCATGTCCACCACCAGCAGCCGGCCGCCGGGGCGCAGCACGCGGCGGATCTCGTTCATCACCGGGTCCCAGTCCAGGTAGCGGAACGAGAGGAGCGAGGTGACCACGTCGAAGGAAGCGTCGGGGAAGGGGAGGGCCGGGCCGTCGACGTGCACGAACTCCAGGGTGGGCACCCCGGCCGAGCGGCGGCGGGCGTGCTCGATCATGGCCGCCGACGCGTCCACCCCCACGCCGTGGGCCGCGCGGCTCCCGAGCTGCAGGAGGAGCGCGCCGTTGCCGCAGCCGATGTCCAGGATGCGGACGGGCTCGCGCGGGAGCGCGCGGTCCAGCCAGCGCCACTCGTCCTCCCGCACCGTGATGTCGGTGAACACCTCGTCGTACAGGCCGGCCACGGAGTCGTAGGTGGGGTCGCCCTCGGGGGGCGCGGGGTCGAAGCGCTGGAGCGCCTCGGCTCGGCCGGTGACGTACTTGGCCAGCGAGCCCAGCACCCCGTGCGACTTGCGGCCCGGGCATCCCAGGACGTAGAGCGGGGGGGCGCGGTGGACGCTCAGGCGCTCCCAGCGGAAGCGGTCGGGGCGGGTGGAGACGGTGGTGTACCAGTGGTACCCGTGGGCCGGGACCCCGAAGGTGCGGGCGAAGAAGGGGGCGAACCAGCGCGCGGTGCGGCAGGCGTGGAAGTACGCGCGGGCCCCGGGAGCGAACGGGATCTCCAGGGTGCGCCACTCGTGCGGGCTGAACTGCTCGGGCATGGAGGTGGTGCGGAACATCGGGCCGTACATCCCGCTGTGGCCGATGAAGTGGAGCTCGTCGATCTCCCGCCCCTCGTCGCGCGCGGCGCGGAACCGGGCGACCACGTCCGCCTTGCTCTCCACCGCTTCGGCCCGGACGACGGTGTCCGGGTGCGCGCTGCGCCTGTCGGCCGCGAGGGTCCGGGCGGCGCGCGCGAACTTGTCGCCCCCTTCCCGGTAGAGGGTCGTGTAGAGGATGAGGATCATCGGGGCCGGGTACCGCAGGGTGTGAGGCACGACGGGCGGGCGCCGCGTCCTGCGTGGGGCGATGAAGGGATGGTGTTCCCTCCGGCCGGGCCGCTCCACCGCGCGAGATGCCGGAGGGCCGGGCCCGGCACTCGTACGACAATCTATATGCGGAGCGAGGCGGGCACCACCTCCCCCTCCGCCGAAGCTCCCGGTTCGCCTTGTCCTCCACACGGGGATCCCGGCGAAGCGGGACGAGGGCCCCGGGCGACGAAGAGGGGCGGCGCCCGGCGAGGCGCCACCCCTCTTCGCGATCCAGCCACCGACGGGCGCCCTACGCCGCCTTCAGCCAGCGGCCGAGCTCCTTGAGGGTGGGCTTCTTGCCGGTGCTCAGGATGCCCACGCGGTAGACCTTGCCGGCCACCCACGCCACCAGCAGCACCGCCGCCGCCATCCCCGCCAGCGCCGCCAGCACCTGCCACACGGGCACCTCGGCCGCGCCGAGGCGCATCGGCAGCGCCACCGGGGCGGTGAAGGGGATCAGCGTGAGCAGCGTGGCCGTCTGCCCCAGCGGGTCGCTGATGATCTTGAAGATGAAGACCAGCGGGACGATGAGCGGGGCCAGCACGTAGATCTGGAACTGCTGCGCCTCCTGATCGCTGTTGACCGCCGCCCCCACCGCGGCGAACACGGCCGAGTAGAGGAGGAAGCCCAGCACGAAGCAGGCGATCACCGCCGCGGCCACCCCCGGCTTGATCTTCGCCGCGTCGAGCACGCCGGGCGGCAGGCCGAAGCGCCGGGCCAGCACGTCGGACTGCGTGACCAGGAGCGTGATCAGCACCACCCACACCGCCACCTGCAGGAGCGCCACGGCGGCCACGCCCACGATCTTCCCCAGCATCAGGTGGCGGGCGTGCATGGAGCTCACGATCACCTCGGCGATGCGGTTGGTCTTCTCCTCCAGCACGCTCCGCTGCACGTTCACGCCGTAGAGGATGATCATCATGTAGGTGAGGAAGCCGAAGACGTACGCCAGGATGAACGCCGCCCCCGCGCTCCCGCTCTCCTCGCCCTTGTCGGTGACGCGCGCGGTCTGCACGCGCACGGGGCGGATCAGCGCCGCCACGTCGGCCGCCTGGAGCCCGGCGCGCCGGAGCCGCTCGCCCTGCACGGCCTCCGAGGCCGCGTCTCCCAGGTCGTCCAGCACGTCGAAGTTGGAGATGTTGCGCGCGCGGAAGGTGACGGCGCTCCCCTCCACGATGTTCGCCGGGAGGTGCAGGTAGCCGTCGATCTCCTCGGCCTGCACCCGGCGCATCAGGTCGGCCCGCACGCGCTCGAAGGGCCCGGCCACGCGCTCGACCCGGTAGTGCACCCCCTTGGCGCCCTCCCCGCGGGCGTTGCCCTCCAGCTTGCGCACCACGTAGTCGCCGATCCCCGCGGGGGCCTCGTCGACCACCACCACCGTCTTCTCGCCGCCGCCGCCCCTGCCCAGCAGCACCGGCAGCACCCACATGGCCCCCATGAACACGGGGAAGAGCAGGGTGCCGATGACGAACGCCTTGCTGCGCACGCGCTCCAGGAACTCGCGTCGCATCACGATCAGCACTTCAGACACGGGCGGCCTCCGGGACGCGGTGCGGGGTGGCGGCGTCTCCCACGCGGGAGACGAAGATCTCATGCAGAGAGGGCTGCTCGCGCTCGAAGCGGGCGACGGGCACGTCCAGCGCGGCCAGCGAGGAGAGGAGGAAGCCGGGGTCGGCGCCCGGCGCCAGGTCGATCATCCACGCCTCGCCCTTGCGCTCGGCCGGCCCGAAGCGCGCCTCGGCCATGAAGCGGTCCGCCGCCTCGGAGGCCCCGTCGAACTCCACCAGGTAGCGGCTGCCGCGGTGAGAGCGCTGGATGTCGCGCAGCCGCCCGTCCAGCACCTTGCGCCCCTGCGCGATGATGCAGACGTGCTCGCAGAGCTGCTCGGCCTGCTCCATGTTGTGGGTGCTGAAGATCACCGTGCGCCCCTCGTCGCGGGCGCCCAGGATGGTGTCGCGCAGCACCTCCTGGTTCACGGGGTCGAGCCCGGAGTGCGGCTCGTCCAGGATCAGCACGTCGGGGCGGTGCACCACGGTGGCGATGAACTGCACCTTCTGCTGCATCCCCTTCGAGAGCGTCTCCACCTTGGCCATCCTCCACTCGCCGAGCCCCATGCGCTCCAGCCACTCTTCGGCGTCGCGGCGGGCCTGGCGCCGGTCCATCCCCTTCAGCTCGGCGAAGAAGACGATCACGTCGACCACCTTCATCTTGCGGTACAGCCCGCGCTCCTCGGGGAGGAAGCCGACGCGGCGCAGCACCGCGCGGTCGGCCTCGGGGTCGGCGCCCAGGAGCGAGATGCGCCCGGCGTCGCGCAGGATGATGTTCATCACCATGCGCAGCGTGGTGGACTTGCCGGCGCCGTTGGGCCCCAGGATGCCGTAGATGGTTCCGGGCGGCACGGCCAGGCTCAGGTTGTCCACCGCGGTGTGGCCGGAGTATCGCTTGGACACTCCCTCCAGGATCAGTGCGTGGTCCATGCGCGTTCACTGGGTGGGGGTACGGCGGCGGCCGGGTGCGGCCCCCGCGCGGCGTGTGCTACGGAAACACCTGGCGGCAGGTTGCAAGCCGCCGCCGGGGACGGACTTCGAGCGCATGAAATGTAAGCGCCCCGCGCCGCCTGTCACCCGCCGCGCCCGTAGTCGGGCGAATGAATTCGCTGCAACAACTACACGAAGTCCGCCTGCGCGGACTTGCGGGCTGCGCCCGCGCGCTTCGCGCCTGGGAACCAGCCTGCCCGCGCTGAAGGCAGCCCCCGCGCCGAACCAGCCTGCGCAGGCAGGCTTCTCGCCGTTGTTGCCGCGGCTTCAGCCGCCCTGGCTCTGCCCCGGCGCATCAACCTCCCCCGCCGTCGGGGTGGAAGATCTCCTCGATGGGGAGGCCGAAGACGGCGGAGATGCGGAAGGCCAGGGGGAGCGACGGGTCGTACTTCTCCGTCTCGATGGCGTTGACCGTCTGGCGCGACACGCCCAGGCGCGACGCCAGGTCGGCCTGCGACCAGCTCCGCTCGGCGCGCAGCACCCGCAGCCGGTTCTTCACCGGTAGCGTCGCTGGGCCCAGGCGTACCCGGCCACGTACAGGAACACCATGGCCTCCCACGCGTCTTCCCAGCGGAAGCGGGTGAGGATGCCGGCCTTCTGCAGCCCCTCGAGCGCGATCGCCGCCAGGATGCTGGTGACGAACGCGATGGCCACCGCCTCGAAGACGATGCGGTGCTGCAGCTCGTCGAGCCCGCGGATCCAGCGGACGAAGGTGTAGACCAGGAACGCCGAGGGCGGCACCGCCAGCAGCGCCGCCACCCAGCGCAGCACGCCCTCCGGGTCCAGGTGCCGCAGCGTCCACGACGAGGCGCCGACGCCCAGCGCGGTCAGCGCCGCCGCGAAGTACGGGTGCAGGTACCACGGCGTCGGCGGCGCGGTGCAGTAGTCGGACATGGGGTTCGGCGGTGCGGGTTCCGACGCGAGGTCTCCGCGTCGCTCGCGGGGAGCACGACTGGAGACGTCGGAGAGAGATGGTAAAGTGTGCTTTACATCTTGTCAAGTGATTTTTACCTGCCTCCCACCAGAAAAGCGGGACGACCGAGATCGAAAGGCCGTCCCGCCGTCGGCCGGCGCGGAGGACTCGCCGTCAGCCGCCGCAGTGGCAGGTGCCGTTCTTCTCGCAGTACCACTCGGGACCGCACAGATCCAGGCAGTAGAGCGGGTCGCACGCCGCGCGGCCGGCGGCGGTGGGGGACGCGGGCGCGGCCAGCGCCTGCGCGGCGCCGAAGCCGAGCGCCCCAGCGACCGTGAGCCCGAGCAGGCCCGCGGAGACGGTCCGGCGGATTCCTCGCATACACCACCTCCATGTCATCGGGTGAGATCCTCGCCTGGGGAAGCGGCGAGAGCGGCATCCGACGGCGCGGAAGAAGCGTGCCGAAGCGACCGTGCGGAGCAGAGGGCCTCGCCTGCACCCGTCGGGCGCGAGACAGGTCTCGTACTCATGCACTTTCGCACTTCGCACTCATACCGGATTCCAGAAATCAGTGCAATCCGGTCCTCTCGCGAACCGTGTCATTCCGAGCGGCGCCGCAGTGCCGATCCGGAGTTCACACCTGAGCTGGGCGGCGCCCGAGGAATCTACCCACCCCGCCCGGATGCCGGCTCCGTGCATCGATCCGGTCTCCTGCCGGCCGCGGGTAGATTCCTCGGGAGCCCGGCCGACTTCGGTGGCGAACGCGAGATCAGCGCATCGGGCTCCACTCGGAATGACAGCTTCCCAATGCACAGCGAATCCCGGAAGACGGTATCCCGAACTCACGCACTCACGCACTCACGCACTCACGCACTTCCGTACTTCCGTACTTTCGCACTCGCCGTCCTCCCCCTACCTTCACGCCCGCCCGACCGTCCAGCCTCCGGAGGCGCCCGTGACCGAATCCCGGTTCCCCAACCTGACCGTCATCTCCCATCCGCTGATCCAGCACAAGCTCTCGGTGCTGCGGGACAAGGAGACCTCGAAGAAGAAGTTCAAGGAGCTGGTGGACGAGATCGCCATGCTCATGGCGTACGAGGTCACCAAGGACCTGCCGGTGGAGCCGGTGGAGATCGAGACGCCGCTGGAGAAGACCACGCAGATGGCGCTCAAGGGAAAGAAGCTGACCGTGGTGCCGATCCTGCGCGCGGGGCTGGGGATGGTGGACGGCGTGGTGCGGCTGATGCCCGGCGTGCGCGTGGGCCACATCGGCCTGTACCGCGACCACGACACGCTGCAGCCGGTGGACTACTACTTCAAGATCCCCGCCGAGGCCGAGGCGCGCGACTTCGTGCTGCTGGACCCGATGCTCGCCACCGGCGGCTCGGCGGCGGCGGCGGTGGCCTCGCTCAAGCGGCAGGGGGCCAAGCGCGTGCGGATGCTGTGCATGGTGGCCGCCCCCGAGGGCGTGCAGCGGATGCTGGACGAGCACCCCGACGTGCACATCTTCGCCGCCGCGCTCGACCGCGAGCTGAACGACCACGGCTACATCCTTCCCGGCCTGGGCGACGCGGGGGACCGGCTGTTCGGGACGAAGTAGGGTACGGGTACGAAGTACGAGAGTACGGAAGTACGAAAGACCCGGCTGCGATTGGATCGCGGCCGGGTTTTCTCGTCCTGATCAGAGCCCATCAGTCTCCAATAACCTCGTTCAGCCCCTCGATTACCTGTACGAGTTCTTCAGGCGAGGCCTCACCTAGAACATCGCCGATGCGCTCCGTGGCGAGGGTGCGGATCTGGCTGATTTTCACCCATGATTTCTTCGGCAGAGCCGTGGAGTCGAGTTCCAGCGTGAGCGGGAAACCGGCTCGCTGTGGTTGGCTCGTGAGTGCGACCGCGATCACTGTCCCAGAGCGCTCATTGAACACATCATGGCTCAAAACCAGCACCGGGCGCCGGCCGGCCTGCTCACGTCCACGGACCGGATCCAGCTCGGCCCAGCGGATCTCCCCCCGACGGATGCGCACCGCTCAGTACTCGGGCCAGGTAGCCGCGTCAGTTCCGAGCCCCTCCTCGGCAAGCGCGCGTTCCTCGGCGGGATCGAGTTGCGCGCAGGCTTCGGCGAGGCGCGTACGACGAAAACGCGCCACCTGCTCAGCTACCGCAGCTTCGATAGCCTGACTGCGATTGCTGAAACGATGTTGGCGTACGAGCGTGTCGACCTGATTGAGCAGATCGGCTTCCAGAGTGACTGCGATTTTAGTCTTTGGCATGGTAGGATAATATGTCATACTTATCTGGCGGTCAAGGCGCTCTATCACCATGAGTGGAGTTACCGCACGAACGCATCGCGCACGCCGCCGTCCACCGGAACCATCGCCCCCGTGGTGCGCGAGGAGCGGTCGGAGGCGAGGAAGAGGACGGCCTCGGCGACGTCCTCGGCGCGGACCTGCACGCCCAGCAGGTTGCGCTTGCGGTAGAACTCCTCCACCTGCGAAGGGTCGATGCCCTGGGCGCGGGCGCGCTGCTCGCGCAGTTCGGGAGTCCACAGGCCGGTGGCGAAGATGGCGTCGGGGTTCACCATGTTCACCCGCACGCCGATCTCCCCGCCCTCGATGGCCGCCACGCGCGCCAGCTGCGCCTCGGCGGCCTTCGACGCGCTGTAGGCGGCGAAGTCGCGCCCGGGCGAGGTGACGTTCTTGGTGGCGACGAACACCAGGCTCCCGCCCGTCCCCTGCCGCCGGAAGAGGCGCAGCGCCGCGCGCGTCACCAGGAAGTGCCCCGTGGCGTTCACGGCCAGGCTCCGCTCCCAGTCCGCCAGCTCCAGCGCCTCGATCGGCGCGCAGTGCGCGATGCCGGCGTTGGAGACCACCACGTCAACCCCGCCATACTCCAGGCACGCGCGCTCCAGCGCCGCCTCCACCTCCTCCGGCTGCGTGACGTCCAGCGGGCAGGCGAGCGCCGCGCCCGCGCCCTCCTTCTCCGAGATCGCCCCCGCCACCTCTTCGATCCCCGCGGCGTCCACGTCCGTCGCCACGACCATCGCGCCGGCCGCGGCCAGCCGCAGCGCGACGGCGCGCCCCAGCCCGTGCGCGGCGCCGGTGACCAGGGCCACGCGCCCGGCCAGCTCGCGCGGGGGCGGCGCCAGGGTGAGCTTGTACAGCTCCAGCGGCCAGTACTCGGCCCGGAAGGCTTCCCGCTCCGGGAGCGAGCGGTAGCCGCCCAGCGCCTCGGCGCCCGCCATGATGGCGATGGTGTGCAGGTAGATGTCGCGCGCGAGCGCCGCCGCGCGCGGGTTCGCGCCCGCCGTCCACATCCCCACGCCCGGCACCAGCACGACGCGCGGCGCGGCCTCCAGCACCGGCTCGTCCGTGCGCCAGCGCTCCACGTACGCCAGGTAGTCCGCGCGCCACCGCTCCAGCGCCTCCGCGAAGCTCCGCGCGACGCCGTCCACGTCCGCCGGATCGGCGACGTCCACCCAGAGCGGGAGCCGCTTGGTCGTCAGGATGTGGTCCGGAGTCGCCGCGCCCGCCGCCGAGGCCTCCAGCGCGCGTGGCGAGCCGACGAACTGCAGAACCTCCGGCGCGTCCGTGTACCGCATGACGACGCGCCGCTCGCGGCCGAGCGCGCCGCGGATCGCCGGGGCCAGCGCCGCCGCCGCCTTCCGCCGCGCCTCGCCCTCCATCGCGAAGCGCGAATCCGCCACGAACACCTTCGCGCCCGACTTCGACTCGACGTGCTCCCGCGCGCGGGCGACCAGCTCCAGGTGGCGCCGGTACGCCTCCTCCGCCGTCTCGCCCCAGGTGACGGCGCCGTGGTTGAGCAGGACGAGCCCCAGCGCGTCGGGCCGCGCGCGCACCGCCTCGCCCACCTCCTTCGAGAGCAGGAAGCCGGGGCGGCGGTAGGGGATGCGCAGCACCGCGCCGCCGAACGCGTCGTCCAGCAGGCGCCCGGGATCGGGCGTGTTCACCAGCGCCAGCACCGCGTCGGCGTGGGAGTGGAAGACGGCCGCGGCGGGGATGAAGGCGTGCAGCAGCGTCTCGATCGAGGGCCGCGGCGAGGCCGGGTCGGTCAGGCAGCGCGCCAGGTACGCCACCATCTCCTCGTCGCTCATGTCGCCGCGGGCGAAGAGCGGGAGCACGTCGTCCAGCCGCACCCCCGCGAAGTCGGCGCGGCGGATGGAGGCCAGGTCGGAGCCGCTCCCCTTCACGCGCAGCACGCGCTGGGGCCGCCCGAGCACGTCCGCCTCTTCCACCTTCAGCGACGTGTTCCCCCCGCCGCGCAGCACCAGCGAGGGGTCGGCCCCCACCAGCCGCGAGAAGCGCACGAGCGCGTCCAGCGGCTCCTCGGCGGGGGAAGCCGGCGTCTGGGTGCGGGGCGAGGCGAGGTCGGTCATCCTGGGATCGTCGTCCGGGGCGTGCGGCGAAGCGAAGGGAGCAAGCTAAGGCGCGCGCGCCGGCTCTGCATCCCCCGACGAGAAAAGGGGCCAGCCGCGAGACTGGCCCCTTCTTCCATCGCGAGGATCGCTGTGTCAGGGAGAATCCGGCCCCAGCTGCCAGATCACGGCGTGGATGACGCCCGTGGCGTCCTCGGCGCGGCCGGTCACCTGGCCCCGGGCGTTGATGCTGCCCGTGCTCGCGCTGGGCCCGCCCAGCGTAGGCAGGTCGACCTTGCCGGTCTCCTTGTGCCAGACGAAGGCGTGCCTCACGAAATCGGGGGTCTCGTACCAGCCGGCCACCCGGCCGTGGTTGTCGATCTCGAAGGCGAAGCTGCGGAAGCCGCCGAAGGTGCCCAGGTCGATGATCCCGTCCTCCGCGCTCCAGTAGAACGCGTGCTGCGGGCAGCCGGGGCACGGCTGGCCGAAGCCCGCCACCTCGCCGTGGAGGTTGATGGAGCGGGCCGTGGTGTTGGCCCCCATGCTGCCGATGTCGGTCACCTCGCCGTTCCGCCACCAGACCACCGCGTGGTCGAAGAAGGGGGCCGACACGGTGCTGTTGCCCACGATGTCGCCGATCGCGTTCACCCCGGCCGCCTGGCTCCGCCCGCCGCCGGGCCCGGCGCCGAGGGGCGGAAGGCAGTCGAACCCGCCCGTCTCGGTCCAGCGGAACGCCGTCGGCGGCCCGAACACCGACGTGGCGGACCAGCCCACCACCAGCCCCTGGTCGTTCACGTCTTCGGCCTGCCCCTGGACGAACGGGCCGAGCTCGATCGTCTCCACTCCCTGCGGGCCGACCTTCCAGACCGTGGGGTGCCGCTGCTGGAATCCGACGTCGCCGGGCTTCTGCGCCAGGCCGACCACCATGCCGCGGTTGTTCAGGGCCCGCGTCTCGGAGCTCGCGCCGCCGAGGGTGCCCAGGTCCAGCGCGCCCGTGCGGGGCGACCAGAACACGGCGCGGGTCGCCGTCGGCGCGTTGGGCGGGCCCAGGTCCGTGCGGCCGGCGACCTCGCCGGACTCGTTGATCTCGAACCCGAACCCGTGGTCCCACCCCAGCGTGCCGATGCTCTCGACGCCCCGCACGCCCATGTGCGGGCCGGCGGAGAGCAGCGCGGGAGGCGGGCCCGCCGGCGCGGTCGAGGTCGGCGCCGCCTCGTCGCAGCCGAGAGCGCCCGCCAGCAGCACGGCGGCGGAAGAGAAGAGGACGGTGCGGATCATGGGCTGATCCTCCGCGTGAGGTGGTGATCCAGCGGGGTGTTTGAGAGGAGATGAACAGCGGAACTGGATCAACCTCCGACAAATTGCGCCGCGGCCACGGTTTGGACAATGAAGAATGATTTGCAAACCTGGGACACCGCCGCCGCGAGCGGCGGTGGGAGCCCAGGGCTGCGGGACCGGTCTCAGCGCTGCGGGCCAGGGGTCGAGGATCCGGCGAGCGCGGCCGGGGCGGGGAAGACCTCCGCCGGCAGCTCGCCGCCGCGGAAGACGCCGCGCTCGGTGACGTAGCCGGCCACCAGGCGCGCGGGAGTGACGTCGAACGCCGGGTTGCGCGCCGCGCAGCCGGGGGCCGTCACCCGCACGCGGCGCAGCGTCCCCTCCTCGTCGGGCCCGGTCTGGTAGTGCACCTCGTCTTCCGAGCGCTCCTCGATGGTCACCGCGGCCCCGTCCGGCACCGCCGCGTCGAAGGTCGACGGGGGGACGGCGACGTAGAAGGGGATGCCGAACTCGCGCGCGCAGACGGCCTTGGCGAGAGTGCCCACCTTGTTGACCACGTCGCCGTTGGCGGCCACGCGGTCGGCGCCGACGATCACCAGGTCCACCTCGCCGCGGCTCATCAGCCAGGCGGCGGCGTTGTCGGCGATCACGGCGTGGGGGACGCCCTCGCCGGCCAGCTCCCAGGCGGTGAGCCGCGCCCCCTGCGCCCGCGGCCGCGTCTCGTCCACCCACACGTGCACCCGCTTCCCCGCCTGGGCGGCCAGGTAGACGGGCGCCAGCGCGGTGCCGTAGTCCACCGTGGCCAGCCACCCGGCGTTGCAGTGGGTGAGCACGCGCGCGCCGTCGGCGACCAGCGGCGCCCCGTGCTCGCCGATCCGCCGGCAGCTCTCCGCGCTCTCGTCCGCGAACGCCCGCGCGGCGCGGAGGGCGGCCTCCGCCACGGCGCCCGGGTGCGGGGCGGCCTCGGCGGCGGCCCAGACGCGCTCCACGGCGTGGAAGAGGTCGCGCGCCGTGGGGCGGGTGGCCTCGATCACCGCGCGGGCCTGGCGCGCGTACGGCCACGGGTCTCCCGCGGGCGCCTCGCGTAGCGCCTGCGCCAGCGCGAATCCCGCCGCCGCGCCGATCGCCGGCGCCCCGCGCACCGTCATCTCGCGGATGGCGGCGGCCGTCTCGCGGTGGTCCGCGCAGGAGACGAGCGCGAACTCGAACGGGAGCCGGTTCTGGTCGATCAGCCGGACCGCGCCGTCGTCGAGCCAGACGGTGCGGTAGGGGGTGCCGTGTACGCGCATGCAACCTCCGGTGGGGACTGCACCTGGGGACGGATGAAGGCTATCGGCGCCGCGGTGGGGAGCGCAAGCGGGGCGGGCTGGGACAGATCCGGACGGCGGCACCGCAAGGGGTGCTATACCCGATCCGGTTGAACACTGAAGGATGAAGGCAAGCAGGCATCCGTGCCGCTACCGCGCCCAACCCACCTGCCAGGGTGAGTAGATCCTTCGGCCCTGCCGCCATTCGGGTGATGCTGGTCCGGTGTGACCGGGTCTCAGGATGACAGCAGACAGGCAACCGATCGTCCGGATCCGGTATTATCCACCCGCCCCATGGAAACGTTGTCATCCTGAGGGCGCACACACCGAAGCCGCGTCTGCACGAGAGCTTGTGCGCCCGAAGGATCTGCGGGTGGGACTCGAGCGTCAGCCAGGCCCACGCTCGGACCCCACCCGCAGATCCTTCGTCGCCGCCCGGGATCTCGTCGTTTCGACGGTTCCGCGCGGCGGCTCCTGAATAGAAACTACGGAGCCGGGGTCGCGCTCTTCAGGCGGCCTTCCGCAGTTCCACCTTGTAGCCGAGCCTCTCCAGACGCCGCTGCAGGCGTCGCGCTACGCGCTCTCCACCCTGGGAGTCGAAG